>VRUD01000050.1 GCA_019456305.1 Cytophagales bacterium
CCCACATTTTTTGTACATTACTTATAATATTACTATTTTTGAAGTGATTTTACCAACCACCTTTTGTCTATTAGACCTAATTTTTCAATTACAAGATGTCCCAAAAATAAAGCCCAATGATAATCTTTCGTTTGAAACAAATGGTTCATTGTTTCAAAGTCTTTATCAGAGCTTTCTATCCAATGGGTTGTTATTTTTTGAGTATCCACAGTTATATTCTCAGACCCAAACCAATAAACTAAACACTAATGAAAATAAATATTTACTAATATGATCTTGCCAATTGTTTTCCATTTGTTTATAATTTTATCTTCTTACAAAAAAACTTTAATAATTTAAAGATTCCCCCTCTTCGCCTGCTCCAGCTCTATAGATTCAAAAAGCGCTTTAAAATTGCCTTTACCAAAAGATTTGGCTCCTTTTCTTTGGATAATTTCGTAAAACAAGGTAGGCCGGTCTTCTACGGGTTTGGTGAATATCTGCAGCAAATAGCCCTCATCGTCTCTGTCAACCAATATATTTAAGTCTTTCAATGGTTTAATGTCCTCATCTATTTTACCAACCCTGTCTAATAATGTATCATAATAATTGCCAGGTATGACAAGAAAATCAACGCCTCTTTTTTTCAATTCTGTAACAGTTTGGAGAATATCATCCGTAGCGAGGGCAATATGCTGTACGCCAGCGCCTTTATAGAAGTCAATATATTCCTCTATCTGCGATTTTTTCTTTCCTTCAGCCGGTTCGTTGATCGGGAATTTGATTCTATCGTTGCCATTGGCCATCACCTTGCTCATCAGGGCGGTATATTCTGTAGAAATATCCTTATCGTCAAAGGAAATAATTTGTTTAAAACCCATCACATCAGCATAAAATTTAGCCCAGGTATTCATTTGACCCCAGTCAACATTTCCAACTGTATGATCTATATACTTTAAACCTACTTCGGTGCTTTTTACAGAAGATTCCCATGATTTATATCCGGGTAAAAAAAGGCCTTGATAATTTTTTCTCTCAACAAAAATGTGAACCGTATCACCATAGGTATGAATACCCGATACTTTCACTTCACCAAATTCATCCTTTTCCGTTACGGGTTCCAGATAAGATTTAGCACCTCTGCTGGTGGTTTCCTTGTATGATTTTTCTGCATCATCTACCAACAAAGCAATTACCTTTACACCATCTCCGTGCAATTTTATATGGTCAGCAATAGGTGAGTCATCGCTCAAAGGAGTGGACAGTACAAAGGTAACTTTGCCCTGCCTGAGCACATAAGACGACCTGTCTCTCAGCCCCGTTTCCAGTCCTGCATAAGCCAAAGGTTGAAAACCAAAGGCTGTTTGATAATAGTAGGCAGCTTGTTTGGCATTTCCTACATAAAATTCAACATGGTCAGTACCATTGAGAGGTAAAAAATCCTCTACACCCCTGGTAGTTGTTGTACTGGTAATTTCTTTTTCCTGTGTTTCCATAATGAATTAAGTTTATTTTTTATAGATTAAATTTTCACTTTCATCTAGTACCTTCTTATACAAAGATATAGTTTTTTTTTAAAAAAAACAAACTTTTTAAAACTTTTCTTGTAACTTTAATTTCAAATACAGAAGTTTGCCTGAACTTTTAATTTTAAATTTACAGATCATGGACACTAAAAGTTTAAATCTCAAATTAGCTGAAATAGCAGAAAAAAGAAACCAGCTATCCGGAATAGATTATTCCGATAAGCAATATGATGACCTGGAGGAAGCGCTTCACGATATAGAAGACGACTTTAATGAAACTTATGGCCCATATCTTGAAGAGGCTTTGCAGAAAGTGCATGATAAGTATTGCCCTGAAAACGATGTGCTCATACCCACTTCTTACCTCGCAAATAAGTACATAGAAACGGGCAAAAATAAAGATGGGTCCCCTGTTTATGACGTAAGTCATGATGAAGGCATATCAGTAGAATCTGAGGAACTTCCAGGCAAGGACATGAAGCTCGTAATTGTTCCAAATCCTACCCGTATTTTGCTGATGATAGGTGGAAACCAAAAAAAGGATGTTTGGACAGCCTCTTAATTAATTGTATCGGATCTGCTAGTGTTAAATTGCATAAATAATCTATATAATTAAATTTAACACTAATATCCAAGTTTACTTCTTACTCTTTCCAGCACATCATACGCAATAGCTTTAGCTTTTTTCGCCCCATCAAGCAGCTTTTTTTCTAACTGGTCAGGATTATTTATATATTGGTTAAACAACTTTCTTTCTTTGCTGTATTTATTTAAGATCAATTCAAATAACGCTTTTTTAGCATGGCCGTAGCCATAATTTCCAACAATATAATTATTGCGCATTTTTTCAGTTTCTTCCTCAGAAGTTATTAATGAATATAAATGAAATATTACACATGAACCGGGATCTTTAGGCTGTTCAAGCGTTTTGCTGTCTGTTATAATAGACATGATGGTTTTTTTTAATTGCTTTTCAGGTTCAAAAATATTGATGATGTTGTTGTATGACTTGCTCATTTTTTGGCCATCTGTGCCGGGTATGGTCATTACATCGGCATCAATTTTAGGTTTGGGCACTACAAATGTATCTCCGTAGAAGTTATTAAAGGTTTGGGCAATATCGCGGGTCATTTCCAGGTGCTGTTTCTGGTCTTTGCCTACCGGTACAATATCGGCATCATAAAGCAGGATATCGGCTGCCATTAAAACAGGATAAACAAAGAGTCCTGCATTTACTTCTGCGAGCCGGTCAGATTTTTCTTTAAATGAATGTGCTTTGGCCAGCATAGAATAAGGTGTAAAGCAATTGAGGTACCACGTAAGCTCACACACCTCGATCACGTCAGATTGCCTGTAAAAAATATGCTGTTTTGTATCAAAACCAAATGCCAGCCAGGCAGCTGCTGAAGCATAGGTATTGTTTTTTCTTATTTCAGCATTTTTAATAGATGTGAGCGAATGGAGATCGGCAATAAAAAATAGTGATTCATTTTCAACTGACTTGGACAATTCAATAGCGGGTATGATCGCACCCAATATATTACCTAAATGAGGTTGTCCGGAGCTTTGAATGCCTGTTAATATGCGAGCCATTTATAATTTACGATTTACGAATGACGAATGACGAATGACGATTTACGAATGTATAATGCTAATCCCGAGTATTCAGCGATTTTTAACCCCCTAATTATTTTAGCAATTTAACTACGCAAAGATAAGCTTTTTCTTTATTTATAAGAAAAAAGAATAGACACTCAAACAAAACCTGTTATTTTAATTTTTTTTTGTTAATTCCCAAAAATCCACTATATTTGCAAATTAATACTAAATACGCAAAGCGTAGAGTACCAAGATATAGCACAGGAACGCTATGCCCCGCCAGTTGGCGGGGCTACGCGTTTTAAGAGATATGTCAAGAATTTGTCAAATAACAGGTAAGAAAACCAGCGTGGGTAATCGTGTCTCTCATGCCCATAATAAAACGAGGCGCAAATTTTATCCAAACCTGCAAAAGAAAAGGTTTTATATTCCTGAAGAAGACCGTTGGATCACCCTGACTGTTTCAACGAAGGCGATCAGGACCATCAATAAAAAAGGTATAAGCGCTGTGTTGAAGGAAGCTAAAATTATTTAATATGGCTATCCCCAAATAATACCTATAATTATTTTAGAATATACCTTCACTCCAAATATTGCATGGCTGCATGAATGCATGATTAGATTCTTCCATGCATTCATACAGCCATGCAATTTTACAACAGAGTAGAGAGATTATCCCGAGTACTCGGGAGATTTCATTAGATACAAAAGCGGATACTCATTTTATCTAACTATCTTCCAGATAATCTTTCAGCCCTTCTTCCCAATTTCCAAAAACATTCAGTCCCTGTTTTTTTAAAAACCCATTTTCAAGAACTGAATAAGACGGCCTGGCAACTTTTATGGGAAATTCATCCGGGCCTGCAATATTTAAGGGCGTATTAATTTTCTTTATTCTGAATATTTCTTTCGCAAAATCATACCACGAACAGTTCCCTTCTGCCGTAGCATGAGATAAACCATAACATTCATCCCTGCTAATCTTTACCATTTGTTTGGCTAATTCAGCAGTGGATGTAGGTGTCAATACCTCATTATCTACCACCCTTACCTCATCACGTTCTTTGGCTAACTTTAACATGATATCAACAAAGTTATATCCTTTTGCTCTGCACGGGCTTTTACCATAAAGGCCGGAAGATCTCATTATAAGAAATCTCTCAGCTATCGCCTGAACGAAAAACTCACCTGAAAGCTTTGTATTTGCGTAAACATTTAATGGTGAAGGTAAATCTTCTTCAAGATAAGGCTTTTCTTTGTTTCCATCAAAAACGTAATCTGTGCTTATATGAATAATAAAAAAACCTAAATCGCGGGAAAGCATGGCAAGGTTACGAGCCCCCAATGCATTTACAGAAAATGCTTTTTCAAGTTCAGTCTCACATTTTTCTACGTGATGATATGCTGCGGTGTTCACAACTATATCTGGCTTCAATGATTTCAATACGGAAGAAACAACATCTATATCAGCAATTTCTACTTTATCATGATTCAGCTCAATTACCTGATCACCATTTTTATTGAATGCTGCGCAAACGTCTGTTCCAAGCTGTCCGTTTGCACCTATTATACCTACTTTCATATTATAAAAAATGACAATTTTGAGTTACATATCTGTCTCCAACCCAAATTTCTCTTTCATTTCATTTAGTAGCGGGTATTTCTCAGAGAGGTACGTAAATTTTTCGCGGTCTGTATATATCTTCTTTTGTGGATTGTGGGGCATTATTTTAGCTTCTACCATAATTTTAGCATTGCCTGATTCCTTTCTCAGGGTTTTCAGCAGGTCAGATTTAAATTCACTGAATTGATCAAGCTGTACCTGGTTGTCAAGCTGCAGGCTAATGATGTGGTTGTCAACGGTTATTTTGCTGCCTGCTAAAATAGTATGCTCATTCATCTTACCTTCTGTCTTTTTTTTTTGAGCATAGCTATCCCACGTTTTTTGTATTTGTTCTTGTGTGACTGGCTTGTCAGAAGCCCCCCCCACCCCCTCCCGGCCAAAGGTACGGGACAGGGCCGAAGGGGGGGCTTTGCTATCCCCTTTGCCAGCCGTGTTTTCCTGGGATCGATCAGCATTTTCTCTTATCTGGGACTTATATTTTTTAAAGTCTGTGATCTTAATGGTATCTTTAAAACTGGTGTTTGATTCCGATCCGTGCTGATAATTATCGGGAGCAATCGGATTTGGAATTGAGGGTGTTGTATCTGCCCCGGCTTTATCGGGATTTCGCTGATGCTCAACCTGAGCTTCCGGAGCTTGGTGAGGCTGAACTGCCTGGCCTGTTTTATTAACAGAAGAGCTTGGTTGATATTCAGTTTCCTGCTCCTTAACTTCAGATTTGTGTGTATTCTCTGATTCCCCTTCCCCTTCATGCGTTGAAACATCTTTTTTACTGTCGGGTACACTATATTTAGCGCTTTCCATGCCTCCGGAGTCTTTTAAGGGCGGCTCTGAAGTAACTATTTTTTCAGAACCGGGCGCTTTATTTTTATTCTGCTCTTCTTTTGTTTCCTTTTGAGATTGTTGGTGTTCTAAAAGATTAACTGCCTGGTTAATATGCGCCATTTTCATCAAAGCCAGTTCAACGTGCAAACGCTGGTTTTTACTAATTTTATAATTGATATCGCATTGGCTGACAATATTTAATGCCGTCATCAGGAAAGATAAAGGAGTATTTTTTGCTTGCTCCTGGTATCTTTTTTTTATATTGTCTGAAACCTGGAGCAGTTTTATGGTTCCATCATCTTTGCAAACCAACAGGTCACGAAAATGTTCGCTTAATCCGACAATAAAATTGTGTCCGTCAAACCCGTTGCGAAGTACTTCATCGTAAATCAATAATGCCTCAGAAATATTTTCCCCTGTCAGGTAATCTGTCATTTTAAAATAGTAATCATAATCAAGTATGTGCAGGTTCTCAATGGTATCTTTGTAGGTAACCTGGTTATCTGACGAGAAAGTTGCGATAAGGTCAAAAAGGGACAATGCATCGCGCAAAGCTCCATCTGCTTTCTGGGCTATCAAATGTAATGCTTCGGGTTCGGTTTTAATCCCTTCCTTTTCGGCAATTTCATTTAAATGGGTTACAATATCAACAAGCTGGATCCTGCTAAAATCATAGATCTGGCAGCGGGAAAGGATGGTAGGTATAATTTTGTGCTTTTCGGTGGTCGCTAATATAAAAATTGCGTGGGACGGGGGTTCTTCCAATGTTTTCAGAAAGGCATTAAAAGCATTGGTTGAAAGCATGTGCACTTCATCAATAATATAAATTTTGTATTTACCTGATTGTGGCGCATAGCGCATCTGATCCACCAGGTTCCTGATATCATCTACCGAATTGTTTGAAGCGGCATCTAATTCATGGATATTAAAGGAGGCGTTATTGATAAAGCTAACGCAAGACTCACATTGATTGCACGCTTCTGTTTCGGGGGTAAGGTTCTTGCAGTTTATAGTTTTTGCCAGGATGCGCGCACAAGTAGTTTTACCTACTCCTCTTGGCCCGCAAAATAAAAACGCATGCGCCAGGTGACTATCTTTGACCGCATTTTTTAAAGTGGTAGTGATATGCGACTGGCCGATCACATTATCAAAGCTATCGGGCCTGTACTTGCGTGCCGATACAACGAAATTTTCCATTGGTGTTTTAGCTTGCAATATAGAAAATTATTAGTTAAGAATTTATTTCTTATATCGCCACAAACTCCACTCTTCTGTTGTTTGCTTTACCTGCGGATGTAAGGTTGGTATCAACGGGTTTGCTTTCTCCCCATCCTCTTGCTTTTAATCTTGAAGGATTAACGCCAAATTTAACGAGCGCCTTTTTAATTGCTTTGGCTCTGTCTTCAGATAGTATCTTATTAGAGGTTGCATCACCGTCACTGTCTGTATGGCCTTCTACACTGAATCTCAGATCCTGGTGTTCTCTCATTAATACTGCTATTTTGTTGACTGCGGCAAAAGATTCAGATTTAATGGTTGATCTGGCAACATCAAATAAAATGTCCCGGGATATAAATTTACCTTCACTCACTACCAGTTCATATAATGTCATGCCTCCGAGGGGGGTAAAGACTTTACATCGGTTGGCATCTGTTGCCGTAACGGAATAGCTGCCTTGTTTAAGCCCTGTTACATCCTTTGTGATTGCTCCGTGGCTCCAAAAGTAAGTGATTGGGGCAACTCCTCCGTTTACCCTGATGAATATTGCTCCGCTGCTGTCACCACAGCATTTAACGTTTGTAACGGATTCTATTGTGAGGATGAGATCTGGCGGCTCATTAACGATCGCACTGATATTGTCCATACATCCGTTGGCATCGGTAACCATTGCTGAGTAGCTGTCAGCAAAAACACTCTCAATATCCTCTTTTCCAGACCCGTTACTCCAGCTGTATTTGTAAGGAAGAACCCCTCCTTTAGCTGTTATATAAACCGCTCCCTTTTTATCTCCATAGCACAAGACATTCTTTATAGAATCGAGGGTAACAGCAAAGGTTGGCGGTTCATTAATGGTTGCAGCCAGGCCTGTTGCACAACCGTTGGACTCTGTTATCTTCACTGAATAGTCGCCTGCCGGTAAACCAGCTATATCCTGTGTGGTAGCTCCGTTGTTCCACGCATAAATATATGGAGGCACTCCTCCGGTAACGGTGATATTTATCAGTCCGTTTTTTTCCCCGTTACACGGGATGTGGGTTATGGCATCCACCGACCTGAAAAGTTCTGATGGCTGGGAAATGGCAGTAGTAAGGGATACGATACAGCCCCTGTTATCTTTTATCTTTACCGTATAGTTACCGGCATAAATTCCTCTTAAGTCCTGCGTAGTGGCTCCATTATTCCATTCATAGGTGTATGGAGCAACACCACCGGTAATTGTAATGTTAATTTCACCTGCGCTGTCTCCATGGCACCTGGCATTTACAACATTATCTAAAGAAAGAATCAGATTTGGTGGACGGGAGATGGTTGCTGTGATGGTTTCCATACAGCCATTGGCATCTTTTATCTTTACTGAATATTCACCAGCATAAAGCCCTTTTAGATCCTCTGTTTTAGCTCCGTTATTCCATCTGTATGTGTATGGAGCAACGCCTCCTGCAACCGAAATGTTTATGGCGCCATCGGTGCCTCCGTGACACATTATGTTATTAACTTCATCTAACTTTACAGTAAGCAATGGGGGTTCAGCAAGCTCTGCACTGATGTTTTTAATACAGACATTGTTATCTGTTACATTTAATGAATATTTACCAGCCGTAACTCCTGATATATCTCTTGTAGTAGCGCCATTGCTCCAACTGTAACTGTATGGAGCAACACCCCCTTTGATCCTAACCTTAACAGCGCCCTGGCTGCCCCCGTTACACCTGATGTTCTTCGCATCATCCAGGGTCAATGAAAGTAATGGCGGCTCGGTAATGCTTGCACTCAGCGTTTTAACACATCGCTGTGCATCCGTAAGGGTTACTGAATAGTTTCCTGCGGGAACATTTTTCATATTCTGTATAGTATCTCCACTACTCCAGCTATAACGGTAGGGAGCGCTGCCCCCTGTAACTGTTACGCTTACAGCACCCTTTTTTTCCCCGTTGCATAAGACGTTCTTTACAGATGCTAAGCTTAGGGTGAGCAATATAGGTTGAGTAATGCTTGCACCAATGGTTTTTACACAACCTTTGGCATCGGTTACATTTACTGAATAATTCCCTGCCGGGATCCCTGCAATATTCTTTGAGGTAGCGCCATTGCTCCAACTGTAAGCGTACGGTGCAACGCCACCTTTGACCGAAATTTTTACTTCTCCTTTGCTTTCACCGTAACATGATATATTCTCCACAGAAGCTAAGCTCAGGGAGAGCTCTGAAGGTTGGGTAATCGTAGCGCTATCGGTGATCTTACAACCATTGGCATCTGTTACAGTTACTGAATAGGCGCCTGCAGAGACGCCTGTAATATCCTGTAAGATACCTCCATTGCTCCAGTTGTATGAGTAGGGAAGAACTCCCCCTGAAACCGTAATATCAATAACGCCTTTTCTATTTTGATAGCACAATAAGTTCATTACGTCATCAATAGTAAGTTTGAACCTGGGTGGCTGTTTAACTTCTGCCTTTAGTGTGCCTTTATAGCCATTGGCATCTGTTATAGTTACTGAATAGGCGCCGGCAGGAATGCCTTTCAGGTCTTGTGTTGTAGCTCCATTGCTCCAACTATAAGTGTAAGGGGGCACCCCTCCCTTAGCTGATATATTTATCTCGCCCTCTTTGTTACCGTAACATTTAATGTTGGTTACTGCATCAGTGGTCAGTACGAGCAATGGCGGCTGGGTAATGATTGCGCTTTGAGTTTTAACACAGCCCCTCGCATCTTGTACCGTTACGGAATAATTACCTGCCGGTACATCAATAATATCCTGCGTTTTAGCCCCGTTACTCCAACTATAAGTGTATGGAGCGCTACCCCCTGAAACCGAAATTTTTACAACGCCCTTTGACTCTCCATGATTCAGGATGTTTTTCACTTCGTCAACAGTTAAAATCAGTAGTGGAGGTTGGGAAACAACTGCACTGATCAGGGAAACTTTACAGCCGTTGGCGTCTGTTACCGTCACTTTATAGCTGCCTGCCGGAATTGCTGCCAGATCCTGTGTAGTAGCTCCGTTGCTCCAACTGTATGTGTATGGCGTAACGCCTCCTTTAAGCGTAATATTTACTGATCCGGATTTGTCGCCATAACAACTGATGTTCTGTTGTTCGTCCTTGGTCAGGGTGAGTATAGGAGGCTGGATCACATTTGCAGAAATTGATTCGGTACACCCTTTTGCATCAGTTACGATCACTGAGTAGCTCCCTGCAGTAAGGCCGGTTATATCCTGTGTTGCAGCCCCATTGCTCCATTTGTAAGCATACGGCCCCACTCCACCTCTGACTGTTATGGAAACTGCTCCGGTAGCGCCCCCATTACAAAGGATATTCTTCACATTATCCAGGGTCACAGTGAGTAAGGGTGGCTGGATAACTTTTGCACTAACGGTTTTAATACAGCCATTGTCATCAGTTACTGTTAATGTATAACTTCCAGCTGCGATCCCTGATAGATTCTTTGTAGTTGCACCGTTGCTCCAGCTATAAGTGTATGGAGCAGCACCCCCCGTGATCTTGACCAAAACAGCTCCCTTTCTCTCTGCGAAACAGTTGATATTTTTTACAGTATCAATTTTGACTACGAGTTTTGGCGGCTGGGTAATCTCTGCACTAAGTGTTTTGGTACAGCCATTGGATTCTGATATCTGCACTGAATATTTGCCTGCCGGAGCCCCTGAAATATCCTGTGTGGTGGCTCCATTATTCCATTTATAAGAGTATGGAGGAATGCCTCCGGTAACGGTGATGTTTACTACCCCATTACTTTCCCCATAACAGCGGTTATTTATCACAGCATCTAATTTATGTACGATCTTTGGCGGCTGGATAATATTTGCACTAATAGTTTTTGTACAACCGTTGGCGTCTTTTATCGTTACTGAATACTTGCCTGCGGAAATTTCTTTTACATCCTGTGTAGTACCACCGTTATTCCATCCGTAAGTGTATGGAGGCACTCCACCCCTGACCGTAATATTTACTTCTCCTGTCTTATCTCCGTAACATAAAATATCAGTCACAGCGTCAAGGGTTTGGATGAGCAAGGGTGGCTGGGTTATCCTTGCATCCAGGGTTTTCATACAGCCCATAGCATCTTTGATCGTTACTGAATAGGTGCCAGAGGGTAGATTGTTTATATCCTGTGTGGCAGCCCCGTTGCTCCAGTTGTAAGTATAAGAAGCAACACCTCCGCTAACTGAAATATTTACTTTCCCGGTCTTATTTCCGTAACATAAGACATCAGTAACAGCATCAAGTTCAGGGACAAGCAACGGCCGTTGTGTAACGGTTACACGAACAGTATCCCTGCAGCTTTTGGAATCTTTGATCGATACTGAATACTTACCTGCCGGAATTCCCGTAATATCCTGTGTGATAGCCCCGTTGCTCCATTTATAAATGTAGGGGGGGGATCCTCCGGTAACTGTAATGTTTACCGCACCCTTACTTTCTCCATAACACCTGATATTTGTTACGCCATCTAATTTTTTTACGAGCAATGGGGGTTGTTTCACGGAAGCGCTAATAGATTCGGTACAGCCATTGGCATCATTTATCGTTACAGAATATTTTCCTGCAGTTACTGCTGGTATATCCTTAGAGGTAGCTCCATTACTCCATTTGTAAGTATAAGGAGAAACGCCCCCGGTAACCCTGATGTTTACAGCTCCTTTGTTATCTCCGTAACAAGCGATGTTCTTCGTAGAGGCAAGGCTCAATTCAAGTAAGGGAGGCTGTGTTATTTTTGCAGTGATGGTGTTTGCACAGCCATTGGCTTCTGTTACTGTTAATGAATAGTTGCCAGCAGCAATCCTGGATATATCCTGTGTAATAGCGCCATTGTTCCAATCGTAAGTATAGGGTGCGACTCCTCCTTTGATCGTGATGTCAACTGCTCCTTTACTCTCTCCATAACATTTTATATTTGTTACAGATGCCAGGTTCAGATCCAGCTTTGGAGGCTGAGTAATTTTTGCACTGGTGTTTCTTGTACAGCCTTTTGCATCTCTTACTGTTACAGAATAGCTCCCTTCCTGAACGCCAAGCAGATCCTGTGTTGTAGCTAAATTGTTCCATTTGTAAGCATAAGGAGCAACGCCACCGGAAACTGAAATATCTACTATTCCCGTCTTATCTCCATAACACTTAACATTCTTCACAGCATCTAATTTAAGTATGAATAATGAAGGTTGGGTAATGATTGCGCTGGCAGTTTCCTTAAAGCCATGTGCATCTGTTATCGTTACTGAATACCTTCCTGCCGTGACACGTTTTAAATCCGCAGTAGAAGCCCCATTACTCCACCTGTATTTATATGGGCCAATCCCTCCGGTAGCAGTAATTAATACAGCTCCTGAGCTGTCACCATAACACATAACATTCTTCACAGCATCTATTGTACCGACCAGCATTGGCGGCTGAGAAATGCTGGCATTGATGGTTTTTGCACAACCACTGGCATCTTTTACCGTTATTGAATAGCTTCCTGCCGGAACAATTTTTATATTTTTTGTCTTAGCTCCGTTACTCCAGCTATAGGTGTATGGTGCACCTCCACCGCTAACTTTAATTTTTACAGCACCGGTTTTGTCTCCATAATGCAAGACGTTGACCACAGTATCTATGACCAGGGAAAGTAATGGCGGTTGAGTAATGGTTGCTTCCAGCATTTGTGAACAGCCATTGGCATCTGTAACAGATACTGAATAGTTTCCTACCGGCACGCCCGTAATATCCTGCTTAGTAGCTCCATTGCTCCAGGCGTAGGTATAAGGAGCAACTCCCCCTTTCACCGAAATGGCTACCGCTCCCCTATTTTCTCCGTAACAGAGAATATTCGTCACAGCGTCTAAGATAAGTGTAACAGGTTCTTCTTCTTTAACATTTGCAGTGATGAAATCCTGACAACCGGTTGCATCTGTTATTTTCACTGAATACTGTCCTGCCGGAACCCCGGATATATCCTGGGTAGTGGCTCCGTTGGTCCATCTGTAAGTATATGGAGCAACTCCCCCGGCAGCGGAAATACTGATCGCTCCCGTACTCTCTCCATAACAGAGAATGTTTTTTACAGCATCTAATTTTACCTTTAGCCTTGGCTTTTGTTTAATAGTTGTTGTAACAATGTCCTGGCAGTTGTTGGCATCTGTTATCAATAATGAATAGTTACCTGCCGTAACGCCTGATACATCCTCAGTGGTCGCTCCATTATTCCAGCTAAAAAAGTAGGGAGGCACGCCTCCTGTAACGGAAATGTCAATCGCTCCTGTACTGTATCCATAACAATTTATATTTGTCACAGAATCTAATTTTGCAACCAGCAGTGATGCCTGGGTAACAGTTACAGTGATGCTGTCCGGGCATTTGAGGGCATCTACTACCATAACTTTATAGACGCCTGCCGGGACGCCTTTTATATCCTGTGTGACAGCACCGTTACTCCATTTGTATTTGTAAGGAGATTTTCCCCCTTTAATCGAAATATCCACTGAACCCTTGTTGTCACCGTGACACAAGATGTTCTTCACAGATTTTAGCTTGACCTCGATCAATGGCGCCTGGGTAACGACTGTTTTACCTGATTTCCCTTTTTTTTCTTTGATCTGGGCAGCAGTTTCATTGAAAATAAATACACTCAATAACGCTGCCAGGGAAAAAATAACTAAATTTTTCATATTTAAGACTATTTACTTTGGGGTTATATCTTTTTTCGCACCAAATCCCCATATAATTTTATGCGCAAAGTTAAATAACATTTTTAATTAACAACAAGATTTACTAAAATTTCTCATAAACTTGTTTTATAAACAATCCGCTATGCAACTAAACCGCAATAATGCTTAAAAAAAATCAAATAACAAATACAAATTATTAAATAAATAAAGACTATTAAAAATTTTCCCGCTATCATTTCTTCTCCCAACCTTGAACAGGCGTGTAAGTAAGGGATTGTTAGAAAATAAACTTTACATTTTGACTTGTTCTTTTGTCCATTTTCTGCGTTACAAAATCTTTAAATAGCTGTGCTATTCGCAGATTTTATGCCTTGAAAATGAACAAAATCACTGCGTCAATTCTGTAAACTTTATTTCCTAACAATCCCTTAAAACGAAAAAGGGTTTCAAACATAATACAAAATTTTTAAAAGTCAAGGAAAAATGCAAAAATTTAAACTTATTTTAAAAAGTTTTTACAAACAACCCTAATCAATCATTCTTTGGAACCCTTTATATTTTGAAATCCAGGCATCTTTTATGCCTTTTTTAATTATCTCGTTTAAGCGTGTTTTGGCAGCTTTAAAGTCTCTATATGAACCGGCAAAATATCTGTACCATCCATCAATGTCTTTTTGTGTTGTAACATCCTGAATTCCCTGAAATCTGAGATCGCTATCCTGTAAAGGTGATCTGGATGCAGCGATCTGAACTTTATAGATAATTTCTTTGCCCTCAGGCTCTTCTTCAACTTTTTTTACTGTTGTCGCTTCTTCCACTGTTTCTTTTTCTGTTTCAACTATTGACGGATTATCAATCCGTCCTACTACTGACGGATCATCAATCTGTCCTACATCTTCTTTTGGTTCTTCTTTCGGCTTTTTACTTTTTTTCTTTTTTTTAGATTTTTTTTCCTGACCTGCCTGCGCTGAAGCTTCCCGACCTTCGGCACGGGACAGGTCTGCAGGCAGGTCAGGATTAGGTTTTGTAGTATCTTCTTTTGTAGGAATATTCCCGATTGACTCGGGATCAACGTCCCCGCCTACTGTATCTTCTTGCATGCGTTTGAGTTCCGCTTCTATTTCTTCCTGGGTATAATCTATCTTTTTTTCAACTTCAGCCTTTTCTTCAGTTTCAGGTTCTGTTTCGTATACTTCTTCTAATATAGCTAATGCTTTTTGTTTTGTTGTTTCTGGTTCTTCCTCTACCTTTGTTTCAATTTCTTCTTCTTTGTCATCGTCACCGTATTGTTTTTCTCCTGCTATTGCAATATCTTCTGCCTGTGTTTCCTCTATTTCCTTATCTATTTTGGCTGTTACTTCATCTTTAAGTTCATCTTGTTCTTCTTCTGCTGCTTTGACTACTTCCAAACTATCTGGCATTTCCTTCGCTTTGGTTTTTTCTTGTTTTTTAAGCCTTTTTGGTTTTTCTGTTCCCTCAGCTTTATCTTCCTTTTCTTCCAATTTGTTGTCGCTATTGTCATCGTCATAATCATTGTATTGTTTCTCGTCTGCTGTTGTCACCTTTTCCAGATCAACAGGTTCTTCTTTTAGTACAGAGGACCAGGATGCAACGATCTCTACTCTCCTGTTTTGCTTTCTTCCTATAAGTATAGAATTATCTGAAATGGGTTTGGTTTCTCCATAATATTTTATTGTAATTCTATCAGGCTCAGCCTCTACAGAGAAAAATCTTTTTACTGCGCTGGCACGTTTTTTAGATAATACCAGATTAGTTTCAGCATTGCCAACATTGTCAGTATAACCGGATATGGTGATACGATAATTGGATTTTTTACTAATAAGCTGGATGAGTTCTTCCAAAGAGGCATAAGAAGCAATTTCAATGATATCACTTCCGGATTTAAATTCTAAGTCTTTAATAGGAGCATTTAAAAACTCTTCAATACTGAGTTCAGGGGTTAATGATGAACGGTACAGATCTATTTCTACTCTTCTATTTTTTTGCCTTGAAGAGGCAGTTTTATTAGAAACAACAGGTTTTACTTCACCATAATATCTAACAATAATTTTGTTTTTTACATCCTTGTTAGCAAGAAATTTTTTCACTGCAATAGCCCGTCTGTAAGAAAGGGATAAATTGTTTTGGTCGCTTCCAACATTATCCGTATGGCCTGTTAGTTCAATACCCCATTCAGGGTTTCCCATGAGCAGTTCACCTAATTTTTCCAGCGAGACATAGGACTCCTGCCTTATAATATCACTTCCAAATTCAAACTCCAGGTTTTGGTATGCAGTCCTTACAATTCCTTCTTCTTTCAGGCGCTTGAGCTCTTCTTTCGTTAGGGTTTTTATTATAACTCTTTTGGGTCTTTCCTGCGGCTTGACTTCGTGTTCCTCATCTGTTATGGTTTTTTCTTCATCCGGTTTAGCTTCCTGCACCTCATCTGTATAGGCAATTAATTCCTCACGATAACCGGTAGAAACGACAGGCAAAGTTCTTCCTATAGATGTAAGATAAAGTGTACCTCGTAGATTATTTAAAAGATACTGAAATTTGTCAGCTGGTGATTCTACACCAGCTATATTATCATCTACAACCACCAAATATGAAATAGTAAATTCACTTTCAGGGGGCAATGAACTCCATAATATTTCGAGATCCGGAACATTAAATGAATATGTCCCGTTTATTAATTCAATAGGCGTAACGGTACACCCCGGTGGTAATTTTTGTTGTAATTGTGCAACACCTCCGATAGTGCCTTTGTTTATGGTTATTTCTACTATATACCCTTCAACCGGTTGATCAGAGTAGCGTATCTTTTGTAAAGCAGATACTTCATCACTATATGCCTTAAAACAGACTAAACTCACTAAGCTTAAAAGCAAAATTATATTCTTCATCGTAATAAGTGTTTATGGCTATCCATACGTAATTAACCCGATTAATATTTTCCTGCTGAAAGCAGTTTTATTTGTAAACATTTCTACTACTGCACGGATTGACAATCCGTTTTACAGGCAAATTTAAACTAAATTTATAAAATTGTCAAGAAAGTAAAATAGTTTGACAAACTTAAAAAAAATATGTAGAACTTTGTGATTTAAGGTTATGATCAATAAACTTTCATTTGAATATAATGGGAAAAAATTCCATTTTGACCCAAAAAAACCCATTGACGTCTCAATTCCATTAAGAGAAGGAGACAATAATGTCAATTCTTTCCGGGCAGAACCGGTATTATTTGAGACTATAAGGTCTGGGGGTTTTACCGGGAGTGTCAAAGAAGGCGGATCATGTAATTATAAAAAAGTACAAATTACGCCTCACGGAAACGGTACGCACACCGAATGTTATGGACATATTTCACCTGATGAAAGCGCTACTATTAATAATTGTTTAAAGGAGTTTATCTTCTTCGCAGAATTAATATCCATAGCTCCTCAAAAGCAAGATAATGGTGATAGAATAATAACTTTTGAAGATTTTAAAGCGAAAAAGGATGATAAACACCCTGAGGCATTGATCATCAGGACATTGCCTAATTTTGAAGCAAAGAAGATCTGCCAATACTCTGGCACCAATCCGCCATACCTCGACCCGGAGATCTGCCGATACTTATGCTCTATATATGTAAAGCATTTGTTAATTGACCTGCCATCTGTTGATAAAGAAGATGATGGAGGCATACTAAAAGCACATCACGAGTTCTGGCAGTTTGCATCCCCTGTAAATGCAGGGCAGGCAGGTGTGCCCTCTTCCCGCCTCTTCTTAAAAGGGGGTAAACCTGATACCACAAGAAAAGATTGTACGATCACAGAATTGATCTACGTAGCGGATAACATTCCAGATGGCCAATATTTATTAAATCTACAAATAACCAGTATGGAATCAGATGCAAGTCCCTCTAAACCTATACTCTATAAATTAGGCATTTAAAAAGAATCACTCAATGATTATCTTCTTATTTATTGCTTTTATGTTCGGGATAATTACCTGCAAATAATAAATACCTCTTGAATGATCTTTTAATTTAATTTCTTTCCTGAAAGTACCCGATAATTGTTTGATATTTTCATTGTAAATCAGTTTGCCACTGGCATTAAAAAGCGCTACCTCCACATTCTGAACATTGGGCAAATTCAACTCTATGACGAACGCCCCCGCATTGGGATTTGGATATACCTTTAATTGGTATTTGCTGAATAAGGATTGATCAATGCCAGTAAGAATAACCGTTACCGAATCGCAAATAGTAGAGTCTTTTCCACAAACACTGGTTACTGTCAGGCAAACGTAATAAGCACTATCAACCAAAGAATAGATATTCAGTGGACTTGCAATGTTATCGGTATTCCCATCCCCAAAATTCCAGAACCAGCTTACAGCATTTGAAGAAGAATCAAAAAAACTGACAGTTGAGAATGTAACATTATAACCGAATTTTGCAACAGGAACAGGACAAGAGATCGTTACGGAATCGCAAAAAACAGAATCTTTGCCGCAAACATTGGTTGCTGTCAAACAAACATAATACGAACTATCAGCGGGAGGATAGGTATGCGGGGGACTGGCAACAGTAGTATCGGTGCCGTCACCAAAATTCCAGAACCAGCTTACAGCATTCATCGAAGAATCTGCAAAATTAACCGTTAAGCCCGAATCAACATAGCTAAATTTTGCAACCGGAGCAGGGCATATAATGGTTATTGAATCACAGATAGTAGAATCTTTACCGCAGGCATTGGTTACTGTAAGGCAAGCAACGTAAACACTATCAGCAAAAGCGTAGGTGTGTTGGGTACCGGCTGAGGTATCGGTATTGCCGTCTCCAAATTCCCAGTAATAGCTTACAGCGTTTTGGGAGGAATCGGCAAAATTGACTGTAAATACTGAATCCATATAGGAAAATTTAGCAACCGGAGCAGGGCAGCCAAGCTGTACCGTCTGACAGATCGTATCAACGTCACAAGGGTTTGTACCAATCAAACAAACTGTATAAGTACTATCTGCAACAGGATAGGTATGCTGTGGATTAGCCACTGAATCTGTGTTCCCGTCTCCAAAATCCCAATAGTATGTACCAGCATTTACAGATGAATCTGTAAAGCTAACCGTAAAAGTAGTATCAATTGTATAGCCAAAATTAACAACCGGAGGATAATCACAGCCTAATTTGGCTACGAAAATATCAAAGTTTGATGCGATAAGCGTGTCGTTACCAAACAGTTGAGTGCCCCCGAAATAACCGGCAATATAGCTATTACCATACTTGTCAATACTAATTCCATTTCCTCTATCGTCAACACCTGTACCGCTTACGTGTTTAGCCCATAATATATTGCCTGCCAGATCATATTTTACTACAAATATATCACGGGAAACCGTAGAGACAAGCGTGTCGGAACCAAAAATTGCTGTGCCTGAAAAATAACCTGTTAGATAAATAGATAAGGAATCATCACTGACTATGGATTGTCCACTTTCAAGAGAGGAACTACTCCCATTGCTTTTTACCCATAAAAGATTACCGGCAGCATCGTATTTTGCTATGAATATATCATCTGCACCGGCAGAGATCAATGTATCAGAGCCGTTACCAAAGATAGCTGTATCCGTGAAAAAACCGGTAAGGTAAGCATTACCAAAGCCATCTGTACTAATTGCGTTTGCCCGATCAGCCAGGCTTCCGCCAGCCGATTTTGCCCATAGAAAAGTACCTGATGAATCATATTTTGCAATAAACGTATCCCAATTTCCTGCACTCACAAGTGTATCAGTGATACCAAAGATAGCTGTGCTTTGAAAAATACCTGAAAGGTAAATATTGCCGAAAGGGTCAATAGCTACTCCTGTACCACGGTCGTTTCCTGTTGACCCTGCCTGCTTTACCCATACCAGGTTACCAAACGAATCATATTTTGCCAAAAATATATCTTTTAGATCAGAACTTGTCAATGTGTCGGTGCTGCTAAATGTACAAACACCTGTAAAATGGCCTGTAATGTAAACATAACCCAGGTCATCTTGATCAATTCCCCAGCTAACATCATTACCTGTACCACCTGCCATTTTAGCCCAAAGTAAATTTCCTGCTGAATTATATTTTGCTATGAATATATCATTAACATTAACTCCATTACTTATTAAGGTATCAGTTCCAAAGATGGTTGTATCTCTAAAATTACCGGTTATATATGCATTTCCTAAGTCATCAGTAATTATTCCCAATGCTCTGTCAGCCCCAGTTCCTCCTGCACTTTTTGCCCATTGAACAAACCCTGTTGGGTCATACTTTGCGATGAATATATCTGAGTTGCCAGCACTTACAATGGTATCTACACCTATGAACAGTGTATCTGCGAAATCTCCCGTTATATAGATATTCGCTGCGGTATCAATACTGATCCCATAACCATGATCAGCCAATGTTCCACCTACCTTTTTAGACCATTTCCAAGTTTGAGCGAACGAGGAATTGAAGATTGAAAATAAAACGATGGTAAAGATTATTTTTTTCATGATCAGTGTGATTGTATGTTGTTGAGTTTGATTGGTACGATGTTTATTCAAGGCGCAAGTATACAAAAATAAATTGATACCTAAAAATCTAAATTAAAAAAAACAACTTAAATTGTAAGCATTATTAACATCATGCACCAAATTATCAGTTACTGGATGCTGGTTACTGGGTGCTGGTTGACCCTATTATTATTAATTTTTTACTTTTACGGCAACTAAATTAAGGAAGTATCATAACATTTACATCACTTTTCTTTCTTTTTAATTTAGATTTTTAGGTGATATATCAAGTACTTTTTACAACATAAATGTTGTTTTACAAATTTCTATCAAAAATTGATACCTGTTTGCTTCATAATGACCTTTTAAGAAATTTTTAATATCTGCCTGAACCAAAGAAAAATTATTTTTTAAAAAATTGATGGCTTCCATATATTCTTCAAGAGATGAACATTTCCGGATAATATTTTGCGGTGCATCAATTAAATATTTCAAATCTGCATTTACAATAGGAATACCATAGCTCAACAGATTAAATATCCTGTTGCTGACCGTAATTGAATGGTTATTTTTAAAATTAAGATCATAAGGAATAATCGAGCAGCAAACGTCATCAAAATCAATATTTTGAATATCGCAAGATGGTAATAGTTCAAAATTCTTAAAGTTAAGCAGGTAACGTATTTGTTTACGAACATTTTTGGCTACCGGCCCTATAAATCTTAGCTTAATTTTGGCTTGAGCAAGGTTGGTGATTATTTTCCAGTCAAGCTTATTGTTGATATATCCGTAATAGAGGACTACCTCCCGCATATCACCTTCCGACTTCCTCTCCTCCTCACCCCCTAGCCCCCTCTCCACTGTCGTGGAGAGGGGGAGCAAGTGAGTGGAAATAGATGAGAAAGATTGGGGTTTTTGGTATAGCTTTTCAGCCCAGGGAAAGAACAGGTAGGTATTTTTGTTATATTTTTTCATTTTTTTTAATAAAGGATATGACACGGTAAGAACGATATCTGAGTTCATGCAGGTTTGCCGGATCTGATCCCTGGCTGATCTTTTCATCCAAAACTTTGCTTTCACTTCAAAATCATCATTGATGATGGTTGCAATGGGAGCATTAGGAAAGAGGTTTTTTAAGAAGTAATAATCATAGTTAAAATTTATTATGAGGTCTGGTGGGATGTTAGACCCGCCTGCCATAGGCCTTTGGCGGGCAGGTGTTGGATGCTTGCCCCGTAGCGAGGTACGAGCGTATCGGGGTTGGATATTAGATGTTAGATGTTTACCCTGTTGGATTTTTACCCCGTGATCCCGAGTACTCGGGACTATTTCACCTGGGTCTGTTTTATCCAACTGGGGTTTGTTATTGTTATTCAGTATTTTATTAATGTATTTTAATTCGTAATATTCGTTTAATTTTCTAAGTAACCTGAAAGGCCTTAACTGGTGATGAAGTAATTCAGGATGGGAATAAAAATGGATGCCTTCCTCTAATCTAGCAAGAACTTTCCTATCCCGGGTACCCGGGATAGGAAAGTTAGTATAATTTTTTTCAAAAAAAATGATATTATGACCGTTTTTTTTTAGCAGCCTTGTTAATTGATGTCGTAACCGGGGAGGTTCTTGCCATTTTGTTTTTGAAAAAATAATGATGTTTTTAAACACCTCACCCCCATCCCCTCTCCTGCCTGTCCCGATTTTTTCGGGGAAGGAAAGGAGGGAAGAGGATTCTTTTTTTATAGTAGAATTAATCATTTTTTTCATTCTATAGTTCTACAAATTTATCACACACATTTTTAATTTTATAGTCGTTTAAATTAACCCTTAATCGTTTTGTATTATATTTTTATATTCATTTATTATGATCTCCGCATTTTTATCTACATTATAATGTTTTTCCACATATTTTTTTAACTTTCCAGCACGCTGCAAAGCGCTTTGATAATCTGATCTAACGTTATTGATTGCTTCAACAATGGCTTTTACAGAACCAGGCTCTACGAGCAACCCCCTTCCATCAGCTAATAGATCCGTTATCCCTCCAACAGCGCTACCTATAACCGGAAGATACGCAGCTCCGGCTTCTATTAAAACCGTAGGCATTCCTTCGTCATAGGAAGGTAAGACGAGCAGATCGGCTGCTGACATTAATAATGGGATCATGTGGTGTGGAGTAAGCCTGGTTGAAATCACATCAGAAGCCGAAACTATCACATCTGTTAAGGGGCCAAAGCCGCTAAAAATACCTGAAAGCTCCCCTCTACCAGCTCCCCCTGCCTCCCGTAATGCTGGCCCTGTGGGAGGGGGGCTGGCAGGATGGTTAGGGGTGAGGCGCTTAATGGTTTTGATCGCTTCAACCAATTCAATTATACCTTTTCTCTTTATAAAATGCCCGGCATACAATACGATAAATTTACCAGAAGGTAATTTCAATTTTTCTCTTGATACTAACTTATTTGGCAAATTTTCGTAATTGGCTAAATTTATACCAATTGAGATAATTTTTGGCCTTCTGCCTGTTAAAGATTCTGTTCGTTCGGATAAAGGCTTGCTAACCGAGATCACTTCATCAGCGCCAAGTATGGCCTTTTTGAACCTGTTGTGCGAGCGTTTATTATAAAATGGATATTCGTTAACATCATTCCTATGTAATGTAAGCATATAGGGTACATTCCAAAATCGTGAAAGTTGAAGCGCTGCCATACCTAAAGGATATGCAAAATGGGCATGGATCAAGTCGGGCTTTCTGTCAAAGATTTTTTTTACCGCAAAATATATAAACTTATGTACAGCCCCATAGTATAAATGTTTGTAATAGCCAAAATATCTTGGGCGGTAAATCCCGATGTCTGACCGGCATTCATAATAAGGCAATTTCTTATATGTTTTTATTTTTTTTGACAAAGCAGGGATGAAAGGTGGAATATAAGGAACCGGAGCTATAATGTTCATCTCAACGCCCTTTTTTGCCAACCCTTCAGCAATATCGATGTGAAATGCTCCATCCATAGGATTTAGTGCATTGGGATATTTGGAGACTAACCATAAAAGGGTCATGTGGGAATAATAGTAAAATCATTCAACAGGGGGTTGAACGGTTTTTTCGATTATTTCGTTAGGGTTCCCTGCAGGGTCTGTTGAGACGGTCTTGGTTGGTATTGCAAAGCTCAATATCGCCCATATAGCGGTGATGGTAATAACAGTAAATGTGGCAGAGATGCCGACCATCCATTTTATGAGGTCTGTTTTAGTAGTTTCAATTCGTTCAACAAACTCGGTTTTTAACTCGGTTTTAGTTGCTTCAATTCGTTCAACAAACTCGGTTTTGTCGCGTTCTGATTTTTCATAAAGCATTTTTAAGTTTTGATTGATGGCCTTGATATCAATCTTGATATCTTTGACATCATCAGCTATCCCATCGTATCTTCCTTCAAGATGAGAAACGCGCTGTGCTAATTCTTCTACTTCTATAGCCATAATTTTATTATTTTAACGCAAATATAACACAAAATGTTCATAAAGTATAGTTAATCACTTTTTTCATTATATAGTTCTATAAATTTATTACACACATGTTCAATATTATGTTTATTTAAATCAACCTTTAATCGTTTACTGTAATCGCCCTTCAAGAACTGATCAAAAACCCGGTGGCTAAAAGAATTTTGATTGAAACTGAGTATTGGCCGGCCTGCTAAAGCGTAATCAATTATTTTGCTTGGAGACTGATAGGGGGCCAGGTAATCAACATTGATCAAAAAATCTGCTTTGCTCAGCTCATAAATACATTCTGACCTGGGGATGTTTGAATGAATGCATAGCTTCCCGTTCAGCTTGCTTCTATATTGCTCAAGGATGCTGATGGTATCACCATTTTGAAAATTTGTATATATTAAAAAGTTGAATTGTGCTTTTAAACCTAATAAATAGTCAAAGAATATTTTAGGGTCTCTAACTTTTTTATAGAAAACACCTGCATAGGCAAATGTAGTTATCTTATTGAGCCGGTATTTGGCTGTTTTTATATTTTCTAAGTCAATGCCTTGGGTAATAACTTTAATTTTGTCGTTACTTTTATAATGTAAATATGCTTTGATGGCTCTTGTAGTTGGAACTGTTATATAATTAAATTTATTCATAACTTTTGCTTCTAATGATTTAAAATAAAAAGTTTTAGGGGTTTTAAAATGATAAAAAAATGGGTCACCATAATCAGCAACAGAAATTTTTGCCAGACGGGGATTTTTCTTCAAAGCTAAAGCAGTTCCTAAATGAACCGGAAAAGGATAAGAAACAGAGATCAGCATATCATAATGGTGTTTTTCAGCTAATAAAGTTTTTTTAAGCGTTATAGAATACTCCCAAAATTTACCATCTGGCAACAAATGGTTGAGCATTTTTTTCCCATACTTAAAAGCAAAATTTTTACACCGCTCTAAATATGAAATGTTATCTTTTGTTGATCTTATTGCTTTTGAGAGTTTTGCTTTGGCATTTCTGTTGAAAAAAAAACCGGTTGAAACCTTTTTAATATTAAGATCAAGATCTTGCTCAATATTTGAATAATCAAAATCGTAGTTTGGAATACAGACAGTTACCTGGTGGCCCTGATGAGCAAATTCTTTTGCCAGAAAGAATGTTCTATGCGCCCGGGGGGTATTTTCAGGTGGAAAATAATAGCTTACCAGAAGTATTTTCATTTCTTCAAGATTTGTTGATAAATATCTGACAGTTCAGCGCTGCGTAGCTTAACATCCAAATTGTCTTCTATAAATTTTCTATTATCTACCGCAATCTCTTCAAACAGTTGTGGATTGGTCAATAGTTTATATATAGAAAGGAACAGTCCATTCACATCTTTTTCTTTTACTAACAAAGTATTATTTTTTCTACCTAACACATATGGAATATCGCAGTGAGTTGTGCTTATTACAGGCATACCACCGGCTGCCATTTCAGTAATTAAAAAAGGTGAACCACCTTCTATGTCACCATCCGAAGCCATTATACTGGGAGAAATGAATAAATGGCATTGCTTTGCTATATTAAATAAGCAATTTTGACTGACAAAGCCCGTCATAGTAATTTTATTGCTGAGGTTATATTTATTAATAATGTTATATATCTTTTTTTTTTCAATTATATCCCGTTTTTGATCAGTGGCATTTCCTATCAGCGTTATAGTGAAATTGTCAAATTCTTTTTGCAAAATACCCAATGCTTCTAATGCATACGGAATACCTTTCTTTTCTCTGAATGTGCCTGCAATCAGAAATTTAATTGGTTGATGAGGTACAATTCTTCTTGGTAAAAATTTTATCTTTTCAAGATTTACACCTATACGTTGTATTATAATCTTGTCCTTAGAGCAGCCAAGATCGCTAAGCATGTTAGCTATTGCCGGCCCTCTGCACAGAACTAAATTTATAATCTTAAACATCTCCTCATATTTCATTTTCCAGTCATCTCTTTGAGGCAGCATTCCCACATCATACCCGAGAAATGAAACAATATGTTTGATCCCATGTTTTTTTGCTATTTTATGATCAATATATCCCCTGTCGCCAAAATGTGAATGTAAAATAACAGGTTTTTCTTTTTGGATGATCTGCTCAACTATTGAGATATTTGAAATGATACCGCATTTATTTAAAACTCTATTTATAAATAAATTGTTTTCGTTATTAGCCGAAAAGAGATTTTTAACAGGAAATTGGTCAACATTTTTCCTTTTATAACATACAACCATGTTATTTATTTTACCAGTGGGTATATTAGATATCTGCTCATAAAGCCATACCATGGTTTGCGGTAGCCACGTGCCGGTACTGTGCAATACTTTTATTTTATTCATTTAAAATGATCCATTTCTTTTAGTAGTGGGGGAAAATTTCAAACTGTTACTTTAACGTGAATGTGAACGTGAAAGGGTTGATTTTATTGACTTCTTACGTTCACTCTCACTTTCACGAAAGGAGGGTTGTTTCTGGTTTCTGGGTATTTGCTGCTGGACTACTTGTTAATGTTTATTTTTAAAAGTGATCTTCATCATCTTTTGCTTGTAAGAATGAACATTATCTTGTATGATAGTAACATCCAAATTGTTTTTTAACCCTAGATCTCTAAAAGTATCAAAAGTGTAAAAAAAGTTTAGATAGTCAGGGGTAAAATTATGATTAAAACCGTCAAGAAAACTGGCAAAGCAAAAAGTTTTGTAAGACATAACCTTATGGATATTTTCAAAACATTTTTTTATATCCCCGATTGGCATGTGAAAAAATACGCTTTTGACTAGTATAAAATCAAAAACTTCTCCGGAAAGATCATTAAAATTCAAATTTGAATTTGTTCTCAAATGGGGTCTTTTGTGTTCTAATTTGGCTTGAAATAAAAATTCTCTCCCCTCTTTTAAAATATCAGCGCTAATATCTATACCATAATAATGTTCTTCATTCAAATATCTGATAAATTGAAGTCCCCCTCTCAGACATCCACATCCAATATCGAGCAACTTATGATTGGGCTTTAATCCATGCTGCATCAGAAATTCAAGCTGAGGTAACCCACGATGTTGTTTTTCACGAGATGGTTTTCTTACGCCTACTGCGCCTAAAGGCCCAAGAGCCTTAATACGTAGTCGCATTACTTCTTTATAAAATGCACTATATGTATGATTACGATACTTATATTTTAAATATTTGTATTTGAAAAATAAGATTCTTTGTTTTATAAAGTTTTTAATATGATCCATAGATCATCTGCTTATAATTATTCTATTATTGTAGTTTTTGGCAGGGGTGGTTAAGATATAATAATAACTACCTATGGGTAGATCATTCATATTATATTCCAATGAATAAGTATTGTTTTTTTCGGCAATTCCTTTAAACAAAGTTTTAATATGAATACCTAAAATATTATAAAATTTTAAAGTGATCGGAATTGTTTCATCCACACTAAATTTAATAATGATTTTATCATTGGTTGGATTTGGATAACTTTCAAATCTCATCCCTGATGGGTTAGATAATCTGAGATTTCCGGACAGGCAAGGCAAAGAAATTCCTGAATTTGCTGCAAGTGTTATTATACAATTTTCAATATCCAGTGCAGAAGCGGGATCAATATGTTTACCATTTTGTGCTTTTACCTCATTTAGCAAAGCGCAAAGAACATTACCTGCAGCTAAAAGATTTCCCTTATCAAATTGTTTCTTTGCATTATTTCCTTTTGATTTAAGACTTTTTCTTACACCTTCAATATTAATATTTGCGAAAGAAATTGTATGAATGAGATGATCAAAAGTAACACAGCCACAACTGATAGGATTCAACTCACTATTTAAAAATATGATCCAAACTGCTCCTCTGTCAACTCCACCATCATCATCAGTAAAAGTACTTACAGCAAAATCTTGATTATTATCACCATTTAAATCACCAAGTGTAGAAACTCTCATACCAAATTTGTCATTATTATCAAGCGCACCTAAAAAATCTCCCTTTGTATCAGATATTTTTAAAAATGATTTTACAGTGCCATCAATATTTAAGAATAATATCCATACTGCGCCCCTGTTTTTTCCTCCATCATCACTTTGTGTTTGCCCAACGACAAATTCAATAATTCCATCACCATCCAAATCACCAATAGTATCAACTGATGATCTAACAAATTTACTATTTTCATCCACTATTCCACAAAAATTTCCTTGCGTAGCTGATATTTTCTGATGTGATTTTACAGTACCATCATCATTTAAGAATAATATCCAAATAGCTCCCATATGATTTCCGCCATCATCATCACCTGGAGCCATTACAGCAATATCAAGGGTCCCATCATTATTTAAATCTCCTATACTTGAAACACCCCTTCCAAAAAAATCAGTATCATCTAATTGGCCCAAAAAATCACCTTCAGTACTACTAATTTTTTGATGTTTTTTTACAGTACCATCTGAATTTAAAAATAATACCCACAATGCTCCCTTATCAGGTCCGCCATCATCGTCAAAAGCAACACCAGCAGCGATATCTGTGATACCATCTTTATCTAAGTCACCAATATTTGTAAGTGACCATGCAAAACGATCAAAATCATCCAGTTTACCCGTGAAATTACCCTCTGTATCACTGATCTTTTGATGCGATTTTACAGTGCCGTCAATATTTAAAAATAGTATCCATATAGCGCCTCTGTCTTGCCCTCCGTCATCATCTAAGCGTGCCGATACTACAATATCAATAATTCCATCTCCGTCTAAATCACCCAAAGATGCAATTGCAACACCAAACCTATCTGCATTATCAAGTTGACCGGTAAAGTTGCCTTCTAATGAGGATATCTTTTGATGGCCTTTGACAGTCCCATCACTATTTAAAAACAAAATCCATACTGCGCCCCTTGCATTGCCGCCATCATCATCAAGCGGTGCACCTGCAGCAATATCAGTGATCCCATCACCGTTTAAATCTCCAATATTTTCAATGTCTATGCCAAAACGATCATTATCATCTAATACTCCGGTAAAATTACCCTCTAAATCACTAATTTTCTGATGAGTTTTTACTGTGCCGGGTTGGGCATTAAGTTGCTCCACTACAACAATTGATTTAATCATTAATAAAAGGATCAACTGAACAGATAATAATTTATTTAGATTTTTCATAGTTTTCAAAGTTTAATTTCCATTAGTTTTGTTTAATATGGCTTGTTACACAATTTTAATAAAAGAAAAGGATTATGTCAAAGATTGGACCAAATCTCGATTTTAATCTTAAATTTTATCATTGCAAATATAGAATTTTTTTTAATTACAACAAATTTATTTAAATGTTTTTTTTAATTTTAGCGCCTCAAAAAGATAAACTCATTAGACAATAAGAAATTTAGTCGGGTAACCGATTTTTACACAGAATTAATATCTTTACAGAGATAATCTCTTCTTCTATATGAACCTATTCATTCATATTGGTTATCATAAAACAGCTACTTCTTATCTTCAAGAATTGATTTTCCCTAAATTATCTCATGTCAATTACATTCAATTCAAAAATAATATTGAAATATTTTCAAAGATTTTTTATCAGGATCCATTGAGTTTTGATATAAACTCAGCACGGTCAGATCTTGAAAAATGTATGGATGGCACTAAAATAAATTTGATCTCCAACGAAAATATGTCAGGCAACCTGCGTCTTAAATATAATAATAAAAACATTGCAGATAAATTGTATGATTTGTTTCCACGGGCTAAAATAATTATTGCGATCAGGAATCAGTTTGATTTTATAATATCTTCATATAAGCAGCATATCAGTGCAGGAGGTACGATGTCGTTTAAAAATCGTATTGGCTATAATAAAGGCAAAATACAACCATCTTATGTGCTTTATGATCATAGGGTTAATTTAGAGATGTTTAAGTTTAATAACCTGATCAATTACTATGCAGAAAAATTCGGCAAAGAAAATATACTGATCCTACTTTTTGAAGAATTTTGTCAGGATAAACACAGGTATTTGCAAAAGATATTTAATTTTATAGGTATTAAACCTGGTTATGATTTTGATGATATTAATTCTGTAATAAACAGGTCTTATGGTGCAAACCAGATTTTTATTGCCAGAATATTGAACAGATTTATTGCTTCCCAATATAACAGAAATTGGATAATCCCCCCTATTTACATACCATATTTTGGAAGATTAACAGCTTTGGAAATGAGGAAAATATTCAAATCAAAACTATCTTTCTGGCTGCTTGGAGATAAGGATATTAAAATTTCGGAAGATATCAAACACCAGATAAAATCTTACTATAATGAATGTAACAGAGCATTAAATAAAGCCTATAAGCTAAATTTGCCGGATTGTTATTTTCAGGAACCAAATAATTAAGTAATTTTACAAAATTGAACAGATTACAAACAGTTGCCTTAAATTCTTTCTCCAATACATCAATATTATTATTGACCAGCATCTTTTCTTTGATTTCCCTGCCACTTTTTGTAAGGTCATTTGGAGATGAACTGTATGGGATCTATATCCTGGGGCTGGGCTTTTCAGGATCTTTATTATTTCTCGACCTGGGTGTGGGCAGGGGATTGACAAAATATATTGCAGCGTATTCTGCTGACCGGGACAAAAAAAAGCTTTCATCGGCATTGTTTGTCAGTTTTATTACCATCCTGTTTATGGCTACATTAATGGCATGCCTGATCTTCCTGCTCTCTTTTTTTTTGAAACCATTGTTTAATGTATCGGATGCCAATATTCACATAGCTAAAAGCGTATTTTATTTTACGGCTGTCTATACCTTTATATTCTGGTTGTCAAGGATACCTAATAGCATACTTCGCGGATACCAGCTTTTTTATAAAAGCAATATCAACCAGCTTTTTGCTTTAGCGCTATATTTGATCATATATCTGTTAGTGTTTTTCCATAAAATCAATTTTGAATTATTTGTTGTTTTAATGCTTTTAGCCCGGCTGATACCTATGGGGTTAGATATAAAAGTAATTATTCAAAATCAGCTCTTAAAAGATATACCTCCAATATTATCGCTGCAGGCAATAAAGTTCTATTGTAAAGTACGGGTAAATCCCATCACTACGCTTAAAAACTTTTTTTTAAATAATGACTTTTTAAAATACAGCACTGACCTGTTTATCCTCTCTGTACTTACATTTCTGTCTATGCAGGCTGACAGATTTATTTTAGGCACGATTATGAGCGCTTCCTATATCACGATATACCTTGTTATAACCAAGCCTCTATATTTTATCAGGTCAATTAACAGCTTTATATTTTATGGCATAGGGCCGGTAATCGCCAGAGAATACAGCTTAAAAAACCACAAAATAATTAACGACATACTTATAAAAGGAAATTTGCTGCATTTCGCTGTTATTATCCCGGTTACTGTTTGGGCAATTATATTTATTGAACCTTTTATAGATCTTTGGATGGGAGGCATTTACAATGATCATGTAATATGGGGAAAGATCGCTCTGATGATCCTGGTATTAAATCCGTTCTACAGAACGATCAGCATTGTATTGACCAATACAGAGCACATTTATCACGTTAAAAGGATCAAAGCCTGGTCGTCAGCAATAAATTTTACGATAAGCATTACAGCAACATTTTATTTAGGTATAGGTGGCGTAATATTGGGTTCTTTAGTACAGGCAGCGCTGCATACATTTTTGTTCATGCGTGTGTCAAATAAAGTATTAAACGTTTCACCCCGGCAATTATATTCAAAAAAGGCATGGAAGATATTTCTGTATGTTTTTTGTATTTCAACTATTATTTACTATTTCTGGGACAAAATAATCATCAAAAGCTGGCTTGATCTGTTGATCTTTGGAGGACTGTCATTTATATTCCTGTCGGCTTACAGTTTATACATCCTGAATAAGCAAAATATTTTAAGTCTCAGATTATTTAAGGGTATCAGTTTAGCATTCAAATTGTAAATCAATTAATAATATAATTATCATTGTATTTGTTTTTTGAATGATTTGAATTAATTTTGTGGCGAAAACTATTTGAAATGAATAAACATCAAAGAATAAGTACGGCTAAATATTTGTATGATATGAGCAAGGGTGTTGCTCTTTTGGCTATTGTAGGCAATATTGTACAGGACAAACTGGATTTGTTTAATTTAACATTTGGGTTTGTTTGCACCGCTGCATTTTTTATATTTGCATATACTTTAGAAAAAAGGATAAATAATGATTGACCAGCTTACCATATTATTTATAGCACTTACTGTGATAGCGCTTTTGGGGATGGGCGTGGCTTATTTATTGGGATGGTTCAAAAAAGAAGAAGATAAAGTCAGGGATTGATTGCTATAAAATATTGAGGGAGAATTAATAATGAGTAATCTTGCTATATTATTATTAGCTATTGGTGTGATAGGGCTTTGGGGGATGGGCGCGGCTTATTTATGGGATGGTTTAAAAAAGAAGAAGATAAAGTGCGGGATTGATTGCTATAAATGTTTAATAATAAATAAAGGTCTGAACGGTAGAGACGACCAAATTGGTCGTCTCTACCGTTCAGACCTTTATTATTTTTTCTTATGAATGATTAGATAAAATTTATTCTATTATTATCTTTCTATTAATTATTCCTTCATCACTGAGCAGTTGCAGGGTATAGATACCTGTCGCTTGCTTGCCTACGTCAATTGTCTTTTGATATTTCCCTGCGTACTTGTTCAACCCTTCTTCATAAATTACCTGACCAATAGCATTTAGCAATTTTATCTCTAAATCCTTTGGTTGTGTAATTTCCATTTCTATTATGAATTCACCGGTGTTGGGGTTGGGGTGGATGTTTAGGTTGTTGATGAAGTCAATATCTGCTATACCTACACCGCAAGGTGGAGTAGTATTTACTACTGTAATTGTAGTTGTCCCTGATGTAGCAGAAGTTGGATTGGCACAGCTTGAACTTGATGTCATAACACAATACACCTGCGCATTACTTGTCAATGATGGAGTAGTATATGTTGAACTGTTGAACCCTACCGGGCTACCGTTCAAATACCATTGATAACTCGGACTACCCCCACCACCGTTTGAAGTAGATGTGAAGATTACGGTTTCACCTGAACATATTGTGGTAGTAGAAGCTGAAATTGATACTGACGGGGTAACTGTACCACTTACTGTAACGAATTTGCATCCCTGTGAACCGTTTCCGCAACTATTAGAAGGTATTGCACAA
>VRUD01000051.1 GCA_019456305.1 Cytophagales bacterium
AGGTTTTGAAAACCTTGCGGGTCTTTAATACCAACAGGAGATATATTTACCAAAAACTCCTCTGAAACAAAGCTGCTAATGCCCGGCCCCCAGATCATATTGTTAGTATCTAATGCTGTACCATAAGACCTGCAGGTATAAACTCCGTTCTCTGCCAATGTAACATTGGGAATTATTAATAGTGTATCTGTAGCACCCATAATAGTATCTGTTCCCCTGAACCATTGGTAGCTTAACGCAGAATCCTGATTGGCTATACTTAATATGAGTGTTTCTCCCGCATTCAAATTAAAAGTAACTGCCACGCCAAAAGGATCTTGTGGGCTGTAAATATAAGTGGTAAGTGTTGAAATGGTATCAGCTATTCTTAACGCTCTTGCATCTGAAAAGTCTAATTTATTATTAGCACAATCAAGCCAATACAAAGCGGTATTATTCGTAAAGTCAGGCAGGGCGGTTAATTGATTATTATAACACCAAAGCTGTGTAATATTAACAAAGTATTCTACTCCCGTAAGGTCAGCAATGTTTTGATTACTGCAATTCAACACACCTGTCAGTGTGGCTGCTGAGTCAATAAGCAAGCTGTCACCTGAACCATCCATAAAAGCGGGGTAGTTTGTATTGAGGAAATTGCGGAAGTTAATATCGGGGATGTAGGCTTTAAGGGAAGGCGGGATTGGAGCGACAACGGTGCATAAACCCGTTACCTGCACTGCAAGGGTTTTATTTGCAGTTGTTCCGTCTCCTAATTGCCCATATAAATTGAATCCGCAGGCCCACACCGTGCCGTCATTTTTCAGGAAAAGAGAATGATGTTGTCCCGCTGCCACTGCAGTGATGCCTGTAAGGCCGCTTACCTGCACCGCAAGGGTTGTACTTGTAGTTGTTCCGTTTCCTAACTGACCATAGGCATTGAGTCCGCAACTTCTTACTGTACTATCAGCGCATGCAAACAGGGAGTGACTTGCTCCTCCTGCAATGACCTGGGCTTTTAAATGGTTAATGGTTAATGAATATTGGAAAATGAAAGAAACGAGCAGTAGGGACGTTGCCCGGCCAAAGACGGATCTCCGCTTTGCTGCGACATGCAACGTTCCTGTGTTATGCAGAGCCGTTGCATGCAACGTCTCTACATTCCGGTCATTCCTTTTGATATTTCTTCCCGGTAACCGGGATAGAGATTTGGGAAAATTTGTTTTTACGGTGGTTTTTGTTTGATTTTTCATAATGGTATAATTTAAATTGAAATATATTTTTTAAGGTATTTTTTTATTTGTGCTGTATTTTTTGCAAAAGTAATAAAATATTCTACTCCCGTAAGGTCTGCAATGTTTTGAGAACCGCAATTCAATGTATCTGTGAGTGTGGCTGCTGAGTCAATAAGTAAGCTGTCACCTGAACCATCCATAAAAGTGGGGTAGAATGTATTGAGGAAAGCGCGGAAGTTGGTATCGGGGATGAAGGCTTTGGGAGACTGGGCGAACGTTCCTAACGCTCCGAGCGTTAGGAACGCTGCTACTGCGAATGTTAAAGTTAGTTTTTTCATGGTTGATAATTGTTTAGAGTTTACTAATACTTTAATTTTTCAGGATCTTGTCTGTTAGCCCAAAAAGTAAGTAACTCAATTTCATTACTTTTAATTTAGAGCCATTTTTTATATCTCTTCATTACTTCTTTGTGGCTTTTTAATTCGCCTTTGTCTGCCTGAACAATTCCTCTTTCAATTGATTGTTTTTGTTCATTAGTTAAAGTATTCCAGATATCTTTTTCATTTCTTTGTTTTAAAGCAAAATCTAAAATTTCCTTTATTGCCTGAATAAGGGATATGTCGTTTATTTGTTCTAAACGCTGTATAACTGATAATTTTTCTGCTTGTATATCCATAATGATATCCTTTATTGTTCTGCAAATATACAATTATTTATTATTATTGGGTTTTTCAAAGCTTCCCGATACTCAATATGCGCTTAATAAACCATCCTGTTTTATGTAATTACTATGTTACCTACCGCTGCAACGCAAAATGCGGCTTTTGTGATATTTGGCAAAAACCCTCGCCTTATATAACTGTGGAAAATTTCCGGGAAAATCTAAAAGATCTGAAACGTTTGGGTGTGAAAGTGATTGACCTTACAGGCGGAGAGCCTTTGCTTCACAGGCAAATTGATGCGTTGCTGCATGTTGCCAGGGATGCAGGATTTATAACCACCATTACCACCAACTGCCTGCTATACCCCAAGTTTGCTGAAAGATTAAAAGGAAAAATTGATATGCTGCACTTCTCTCTTGATTCGTCTGTGAAAGAAGAGCATGATCGCTCAAGAGGTGTCGCTTGCTATGATTTTGTGCTTAAATCCATAGAAATAGCGCGTTCTTTAGGCGAAAGGCCCGATATATTATTTACAGTGTTTGACCAAAATATCGGGGAGATAGAAAAAGTTTATGAAAACATCTGTATCCCCAATAACCTTGTTTTGATCTTAAACCCTGTGTTTGAATATAATGGCGTTGAGACTGGAAATCAGCTATCAGGGGCACAATTAAATACCCTTTCAAAATGGGGCAAAAAGAAAAACGTTTATCTCAACCAGGCATTTATCCTGCTTAGAAAAGATGGCGGAAATCATATCAATGACCCTGTTTGTAAAGCGGGAAGCTCAACCGTTGTGATATCACCTGAAAATAAATTGGTGACGCCTTGTTACCATCTGGGCATGCAGGAATACGAGATCAACGGCAATTTATTTGAACTTTACAATTCGAAAAAGGTACGGGAAATTATTGCTATGGAAGGACGATTTTCTGAATGCGAGGGTTGCACCATCAATTGTTATATGCAAACTTCCTTTACTGTGAATATGAACAAATATTGGTGGAAAGCGCTGTCTTCTACCATTAAATATAATAGGATCAAAGGAACCTGGAAAGCGTTGTTGAGGAAAGAAGGAAATAAGGAAATAAGGGAATAAGGAAATAAGGAAAAGAATACAATTCTTATTTGTTTGGTCTATTTTCCCTATTTCCCTTATTCCCTTTATTTCCTTCTTTATATAACTCCCTGCTCCGGATATTTTCCGGTTATGTTTCTATAAAACTTTTTTATCTCTTTAATATCTGTATCTACATCACCTGTAGGTACAAATACAGGCCCGACTCCTGTAGTTTTTTTCGAATAATCTATGTATCCTAAAATAATAGGAACGTTTGCATTGTTGGCTATATGCCAGAATCCTGTTTTCCATCGTTCAGCATAACTCCGGGTACCTTCAGGTGTGATAAATATTACCAACTCGTCATATTTTTTAAATAAGTCAACGATATTATCAACCAGGTTGCCTGCTTTGGCCCTGTCAACCTGAATACCACCAAGGGCGTTTAAGATGATCCCTAATGGAAAAAAGAACAATTCCTTTTTAATAGGAGTTTTTATTTTTATTCCCATTATATAAAAAGCAATTATTCCATAAAAAAAATCCCAATTACTTGTATGTGGAGCTGCAACCATCACACACTTTTTAATATCAGTTGGAACACTGCCCTTTAGCTTCCAACCCAAAATTTTATACATCAACTTAGCAAGGAACTTCATTTTATTTATGATTTGTTGTTGAACGATGCCATCGCTTTATTTAGTTATCAATCAATTAAATAATGCTACTATCGTTTTAAGCAATGACATCGTTAAATATATTAGTTTTGAGCGATGGCATCGTTTGTCTATTTTAGATTTACGATTTAAAAATGTAAATTCAAATATATGGCGCCTGCTGAGTATAATTTAAAACTTATACCTGTGGTTTTCTCAATTCTATTAACATAATCCGGGTCAGAATAAATTGTCTCCCGCAATCTGTAATAAAACAAAGCCATAGGTAAAACTTCTGTTGAGAAAGAGATCCTGGAATTCAAAGTAAATTCCAGACCGGCTACAGGCGCTAAACCACCAGTTATGTATATATACTTATCACTTCTCTTAATTATTATAGACGGATCCCGGTAATATTCACTTTTTGTAGATCCGTAAGAATAACTAAAAGTAAGATCAATCCCATAATAAAAATCCAGTCTTTGCAAAATATTCTTATGCCATTCAAATCCTAATCTTGAATTGCTGCCAAATCTTTTAGATAAGCCGGGATCTTTATAATTACCAGTAGATGTAACGCTTAGGTCAAAATTATTAATTGCCCCTCCGATACCCATCCTTATTGCCTTATTAGCTTTTACGTATCTTTTATAAGAAATTAACCAGGGGCTGCTTCTCCAGATGAGTATGCCAATTTCATTTTTGTAATTACCTGAAACAACCGAATCTTTCGTATCCTGTGCGAAACACAGATTTAAAAAGATCACACAGATAAGTGCAGTTGCAAATGTTAAAGTTAGTTTTTTCATAATAATTAACGAAATTATAAGCGCCTAATGTAAATGTAATATCCTATTCCTCTATCCCCTTTCCAGCGTATTCGTACCCCGACTCCACCACTGTTCCAGCAAAGTCGGAGCACGATTCCCTATTTCCCTATTCTTAAACCTTAACTTTTTACTGCGAGAAGTATGTCGCGTTACATATCTCATCCCAACTTCAGCTTCTGTCCTGGCTTTATCTTATTTGATTTCAGGTTATTGAGCTCTTTAAGTTGATCGATGGTGACTCCTTCATATTTACGGGAAATATCCCATAAAGTATCGCCCGGCTGTACATAATGTATTTTCCCCTTGGGTATCGGAACAGGTTTGACGGATACTGTTTTTGTTTTGTATTTAGTGAAATAGGCGGGGTCTTTCCATATAGTAAGCTTTTGGCCAGTGCGAATCATCGTGCCTTTTATATTGTTCCATGCCCTGATCTGCGAAATTCTTACATGGTATTTTTCAGCTACTTTTCCCAGCACATCTCCCTTTTTTACAGTATATACAATTTTTTTCCTGCCTGTCCCGACTTTGTCGGGATAATTTGTATTCTTTCCTGTTATTTGACCAGACGCAATATTTAAAAGAACAGAAGCATCAAGGCAGGATGCAGAATCCATGATAAATGCCCGGTTTAATACAATAAATTCTTTCTTATCGGAAGGCACTTTCAATGGATATTTTTTTTCACTTTGTGGAATTATATCACTTTTGACCTCCGGATTGAGCCTGTTCAGGTCATCCTCGCAAACTCCGATAAGGCCGGCAAATACTGACAAACTGATGGTTTGCTGAATAATAATGGTATCACTAATGATCGGATATTCGACAGTATCAACAAAGATATTATGGTGTTCAGCATAGTTTAAAGCATAATTGACAGCAACAAAAGAAGGGACATAACCCCTTGTTTCCCTGGGAAGGAAATTATATATTTTCCAAAAATCTCTTTTATAACCCGATCTTCTGATAGCTCTTCTTACTTTGCCCGGCCCGCAATTATAAGCCGCTAAAGCTAATTCCCAGTCGTTGAAGATATTATAGAGCTGCTTCAGATATTTACAGGCTGCCTCGGTAGATTGGTACGGGGCCATCCTTTCATCAATAAAACGGGTTTGTTTCATATCAAACATTTTGCCGGTATAATACATAAATTGCCACAATCCTGTTGCTCCGGCTCTTGAAACAGCTTTGGGGTTAAGCCCCGACTCTACGATGGCTAAATATTTCAGCTCTTCGGGAAGGTCATATTTTTTAAAGGCCGCTTCAAAGACCGGAAAATAGAGATTTTTCCTTCTTATCATTAACCTCGTATATGCCCTGTCTGCAATAGTGAAGTAGTCAATAAAAGACCTGACGGTTCTGTTAAAAGACAAATTTATTTCACCTTCGATACAGCCAAGCCTGTCTCTGATAAGATCATCAGGCAGATCAGGGATATATTCGTACCCTTCAATTGGAGTATCATATAGTGTATCCAATGCTACCTGGCTGGAATCATACCGGACTATTTTACTATCCGGCTGCATACTTGTGTCAACAGTTAGTTGTTTTGTGCAGCAGAATAAAATCAATGAAATAGCTAATGCGGGGTAATATTTTAAGGATCTTTCCATAAATTCGATATAATTTAAAGCTTACTTTAGATTATTAATTTTCTATCTCTAAGGTGATAATTTCTTTAGCAAATGCCAGCAATTGCTCCTCTTTAAAAGCGTCAGCAATGATCTGTATTCCCACAGGTAATCCCTTACTATCTGTTCCGTTAGGAATGGAAATAGCCGGCAGCCCTGTTAGCGAAGCATGTACAGTAAACAAATCCTGTAAATACATCTCTATCAGATTTTCCGAATATTTTCCTACCTTAAATGCAGTAGTAGCTGTAGTCGGCAATAATAAAAAATCATACGTTGAAAACAGTCCACCGGTTTTATTTTTGATCAATCTGCGTACTCTTTGTGCTTTTGTGTAATAAGCGTCATAGTAGTCGGCACTCAGCACAAAGGTTCCCAGCATGATCCTTCTTTTTACTTCCTGGCCAAATCCTTCGCTTCTTGTTTTTTTATACATAGATTCTATATCTTTGGTATTTGAACTCCGGTACCCGTATTTAATGCCATCATACCGTGAAAGATTGGAGCTTGCCTCTGCGGTAGTAAGAATATAGTATGTGGGAAGCATATAATCAAGATAAGGAAAATTAACCGGTGACACACTATATCCTTTGTTTTTAAGCTTAGAGATCACTTTTTCTGTTGCCTTTTTAACTTCAGGGTCAACGCCTTTATTTTCTATTGCATCTTTAATGTAGGCTATTTTTACGCTGGAATTCCGGGTTGTTGCATATAGAGACTGGGGATATGCCGGTACTTCTTTCTTTGAAACAGTACTGTCAAATTCATCTTTGCCCGATATTATTTCCAGAAGCATCGCAGCATCCTCAACAGATTTTGAAATAATACCAATAGTATCAAAGGAAGATGAATAGGCCACCAGGCCATACCTTGAAATTCTTGAATAGGTCGGTTTAAGGCCTATGACTCCGCAAAATGAGGCTGGCTGTCTTACAGAGCCGCCTGTATCTGAACCTAAAGCTGCAAGGCAGAGGTCTGCCGCCACAGATACTGCCGACCCTCCTGACGATCCTCCTGGCACCCTTGTGTTATCCTTGTCATTCAATACAGCTCCGAAAGCCGAATTTTCATTAGAGGAACCCATGGCAAACTCGTCACAGTTTTGCCTGCCAATAATAATGGCGTCTTCAGCAAGGAGCCGCTGTACGGCAGTAGCATTGTACAACGATTTAAAACCATCTAATATCCTGCTTCCTGCCTGCAAAGGATGATCTTTATAACATAAAACGTCTTTGATCCCGACAATCATACCTGCCAGGCGTCCATGCTCGCCTCTTTCTATTTTCTGATCAATTTCATCTGCTCTTTTGCGTGCTTCTTCATCATAAACTTCCAGGAAAGCGTTAAGGTGTGACTTTTCATTGATGTTTTTTAGATAATGATCAACAAGCTGCCTGCAGGTAATTGAGCCGCTTGAAATATCTGCCTGTACTTCTGCCAGGGAGTTATATGTCATACGTTATTTGCAGGTTAATGGCGATTAATGGCTGTGAACATTTAGAGCATGGCGCATAGCGCCTGGCACATCCCGATACTTGTGACACTCAAACCCTTTTTTCCCCGCTAAATGGCGGGGCCATGCTATTAAAAAGAGTATACAGGAATTTGAACTGTCTTGATAGGTTTACTTTTCTGCTGAACGATCTTATCTATTGCTTTTGCATTATTTCTTATCCTTTTTAGTCTCCTCTTCTTTAACATCCTGCGCAACACCTTTCACACCATCTTTAAACTCCCTGATTCCTCTTCCCAAACCTCTTGCAAGTTCAGGAATTTTTTTTGCGCCAAAAAGCAATAAAACGGCAACAATAATGATGATCCATTCCATACCGCCAGGCATGCTAAAACATAAGATGTTTAGTGTTTCCATAATTAAAAAAAATGATGAAATATTTATGGGGTAAATTTACAATAAAATTTATTAAATAAAGTTTTTTTGTTTTGTTTATTTATTGATCTCTACAATCCATTCCTTAAAAACAGGATTGCTAATGGTGTATGTTTTACCAGCGTGGTGAATAAGATCTTTTTTGATAAGTCCCTTTAAAGTAGTGGCAAGGGTAGACGAAACAGGTAAATTGAACTTGTTGCTAACTTTTTGAGAAAACAATTCTTCTCCGGTTTTTAATAAAGCTATTGACCTGAGAACATTTCTCTGATTTTTATTTAATTGATCATATATATTTTGAAAAATAATAGATTGGCTGGCTATTATTCTATTGATCCATAGATCTGTAAAACCCGGAGAATCCTGGTCAATGCCTTCATAAATAAGCTGCCAGACAATAGAAGCAAAATATTGAGTAAAGTGTGGATGTAAGTCAGATTTATTCAAAATAATACCAACATTTGTGTCAGTAATGGAAAGTCTGCTTTTAGCAAATTTTTCTTTTATAAATCTTGTCAAATCCTCAGATGAAATAGGATATATGGGCATTTTAAATCCAAATTCATATAATGGTGAATTGGTTGAGGCAAAAATGCTTTCCATTAATGACTGCTTGCTGCCAAGAAAAATATAGGATACATCTTTCTGTCTTTGAAAAGAGCTTCGCATCCAGTTGATCAAAAAAGGTTCTATTCTATTGATTTCCTGGAACTCATCAAAAGCAATGCAAATTTGCTGTTTGTTTTTTTTTGCAATTTGAGCTGGTATCTGAAGAATTGTTTCAATATCCTGTTGTTCTTCAATGCTCTGAACTTCTAATGAAAACGATGGGTTACCAAACTGATCAAAAGATGCTTTTGGCAGAAGGTTTTTAAAATATACTCCAAATTTTTTTGTTAGGGTACTGATATTATCTTTCCAGTTAAACAAACTTTCAGCTAATATCTGCGCATATTTTTTAGCAAAATCATCCAAAGACTGAATATTGTAAAGATCAAAATAAATAGTTTTAACATTCTTAATTTTATTAAATGATTCTAATATCAAAGAGGTTTTTCCATATCTTCTTGGAGAATAAAGCCAAAAAGAATACCTGTTATAGATAGCAGTTTTAATTTCCTTAAGCTCTTTTGTTCTATTGCAAAAGTATTCTCCTTTTACAATTTCTCCATATTTGAAAGGATTTCGCATGTTTTAACACGTAAATATACGACACGTAAATATACGACACGTAAATATACGATACGTAAAATTGCAAAATAGGTTGGCTTTAGTTTAATATAGCGTGTTAAACTGTATATTAGCTCTGTAAATGTACACGAAATTGATAAAATCGGCAGTCGATAATCGGCAAAAAGGCAAAATTGATAAAGTCGGCAATCGGCAGTCGGCAAAAAAGCAAAAAACAATTGCCGACTGCCGACTGCCGACTGTAGACTGTGGACTGTCGACTGCCGACTTAAAGGTATTTAATGTGATTTTGAAAAATTATACATTTTGCAACGTTAGTTTAAACTAAAGCCAATAGGTTTTGGGGGTTTTACTTTTTTAAAAGCCATTCTTCCGGATCCATTTTAGTATGGTTTTTCCACACCTGGAATTGTATCTCAGAGACACCATCTTTGTCGGTATAAACTTCGCCCAACAGACCCATGGTATTAACTGCCTGCCCGGTTTTTACCTTTACGTTCTTTAATCTTGCATAAACGGTAAAATATTCTCCGTGCTGTATCATCACTGCCTGGTTCAGTCCCGGTACGGAGGCAACGGCACTTACCTTTCCTTTAAAAACTGCCCTTACGGACTCTCCGTTATTTGTTTGTATATCCACGCCTAAATTATCAATAATTACTTTCGGCAAAACCGGATGCTGCTGGCGGCCAAATTTGCGGGAGATAAATCCATGTTTCACCGGCCAGATCAACCTGTTTTTATTCCCTTCAAATGAAGAGGAAAGCATCGCTGCTTCAGGTGTGAGCATTAATTTACCTGCCGAAGATTTTTTTATTACTTTTTTTACAATGTCCGAGATTAATTTTTCTAACTTTAGGAGCGCCTTGTTCCTGTTCTCTAATTCCCTGAGCAATTCCTTCTCCCTGCCAACCAGTTTTTTTACTACTTCATTTTTTTCAGATTTAAGTGTGATAAGATTTTGAGCTTCAATCATTTGAATACGGAGCAATGACTCTTTTTCTTTTTTCTTTTTTGTAAGACTATTTTTTTCTACACTCAATGCCTCTTTTACCTTTTCAATTTGCTGAACCTGGGTTTTACGCGCTTCAGAATACTGCTCAAAGTATTTTAACCTCATAATTAGCTGGTTGAATGTTTTGGCTGAAAAGATAAAGGTAAGCTTGTCGTAGCTGTTGTGTGCTTTATATGCAGCATAGATCATAGCAGCATATTCTTCCTTGAGTTTTTGCAGATCAAAAGCAAGAGCTGTAATTATTTCTTCATTTTCACCAATTTCATCTTCCAGGAAAATGATTTCCTCAGAGATTGAGTTGATCAGCGATCGTCTATCCTTAATTTGCTGTTTTAAGGCATAAAGCTGTCCGATAGATGCTTTCTTTTTAATTTTAGTCCCCTCTAAAATTTTGCTGGTCTCTTTAATCTTCTTTATGATCTCTTTTTTTTCCCTTTCAAGCTGGCTTTTGTTTTTTTGGGCATGGGATAGGGTGGTCGTGGAAAGTATGATTGATAAACAAAACAAAAAAAATGTTATCTGATTATATAGTTTCATATATCTAATATCCAATATCTAATTTTTTATACCTGGGTGGCACTCTGAATGGAAAATTAAGTCGTTTTGTTGAAATACTAACTTTTTTATAACTTATCCGCAGGGTAGATTTGTAATCCCCTGCACCTCCACCAGCCGGGGAAATCATGTGGGGGTAAACAGGTTTATTATTTTGCTCATAGAAAATCCTGATGATATTGGAATATGCAAAATCACTTTTTCCCAGTTTTTTAAAATCATTATAATCTAATTCTATAACATTGTTTGAAGATTGCTCGTAAAGTTTTAGTTTTTCAAGCTTACGGCTTTTTTTGTTGATATAATTATCAATTATATAACGATCATATTCCTGCCTGATGAGGTAATGATCCGCTTCTTTAATTAATTTGTTTTGCGCTGAAGATGCGTAAAAAGGCATGTTGCCCAATATTAAATCCTGCAAAAGATCGTAGCTGATTGCTATACCAACAGGATTTCCTGCTTTTGCGGAAACTTTTTTAGCTATATGCCTAATATCCATTGCATAATAATTTTTGTTAAATTTGTCCAGGATAAAGATAGAATCTGTAGTTATCACCACTCTTGCCACTTCAATACCCAGCGCTATTGAGGCAGAGATCCATATCACACTATCCTTACGTATCCTGATAGAGGTATTTAAAGTAATATGTTTGTTTTTGTCGGTAAAGGAGACTTTGGATTTTGCTATAAAGTTCTCGAACTGAAGTTCATTGATATTCAGCCTATCTATGGTTTTGACTTGCTGCCTTTTACAGGAAAAAAGAAAGAGAATGAAAAGTATAAATAGAAATTTATTCACCGATGTTTAGTGGTTGGTTGATTTTACCCGATGCCAATCGTAGAGACGCCCAATTTGGACGTCTCTACGGATTGGCATCGGGTCATTCGTAGAGCATTTTATCAGAAATCTTTTTATCTATGAAAATAGAAGTATTACCTGATTCTTTGGCTTTTTTCCATTGTTGAACTGCCAGGTCTTTTTCACCAAGTTTGAAAAGCACATCACCATAATGTTCAATAATAATACCTTTTTTAGTATAAGTCATTGCACGCTCCAGCACCTTTTTAGCTTCATCATATTGTTGCTGCTTGTAAAGTACCCATGCATAAGTATCCAGAAAAGTGGGGTTTTGCGGAAATCTTATAGTAAGTTTTTCAGCATGTTTCCTGGCTATATTTAATTTATCACTTCTCAATGAAAGGAAATAGCTGTAATTATTCAGCGCATGTGAATTGTTGCCATCATATTTTAAGACTTCTTCAAAGGCTGCATCTGATTTTTCATATTCTTTCAACCCGTTATATACATCTCCAAGCTGGCTATTGAACATGCTTAATAATTCTAAGTTATTTGCTGACATTTTTTTCCCCTGTTCAAATGATTTGACGGCACTTGCATGATCATTTTGTAATAAATAACCAATACCATTATAGTGCCACAACATAGCCTGGTTTGGAAATAATTCCAATGCCTGTGCTGAATGTGCAATGATGCTGTCAACTTCATTTAATTCAGATTCAAGGATGATCAGCTGTTCCCATATCTTATAATGCGAATTATCCATTGAAATGGCTTTCAAATAACTTTCTACCGCTTTGTTCTTTATATTACAAATAGCCAGCAGGTCTCCATACACTGCAAATGCTTTCGCTTCGTGAGGATGAACCTCTGTAGTTGTTTTGCCTAATCTCAACACTTTTTCCCGGATATTATTATTAGATAATAATCTGATATAGCCCAGTAAGATCCCTACTTTAGCATCTATATTTAATTTAGGATTCTGAAAAACTATCTGTAATTGATTAAATAATTCTACAGAGTTATTTTTGGCTTTATAAATATCAGAAAGTCTTAACCTGGGAAGTGGATTATCAGGATTTAATGATAGCACTTTTTCAAGTAAGGTAATGGCTTCATCAAATTTATCGTTTGATATTAATAGTTCTGCCAATTCAAGCTTATATTTTGTCACTTCCGGGTAAGCATTTATCAACTCTTCGCCAACCTCTATTGCCTTATTTAATTCATTGTTCCTAAGATATATCTGCTGCTTTTTTTTGCTTATATCTTCATAAATACCATGCAATATTTCTATTTTATTGTAGGTTTTGATGACATCATCATATTTTTCTTGTTGAGAATAAACACCGGCAAGATCAAACAGGTATGCTTCTGTACCAGGAACTTTTTTCAATAATTTTTGATATACTTTTGTGGCTTCATTAAAATTCAACTGTCTTTCGTATATTTCTGCTAACAACTCGTAATAATATTTATTTTGGTCATTAAGAGAAACTGCATTTTTTGCATAAGGCAGCGCATTGAAATATTTATTATCCTGGGCTAAAAGATCCGCTATTTTATAATTAATGGCTGCATTATCCGGATTTAATTCGTATGCTTTTTCAAAATTTTGGAGCGCTTTAGCGTATAACTCCATCATGCAATATTTCATACCATCTATAAAATAATTCTCAGATAGTTGAAGCTCTTCCTGGCTAGGTGACTTATTGGGCTTCTCACTTTGCTTGCCGGCAGATTTTTTCTCCTTCTGGGCATGAGACTCAAAGCCCGTAAATAAAACTATAAAGAGAAAAGTTAATATGATGTGTTTAATTGTTAAGTTCATAATTCAAAGAAGGTCAACAAATTCCAGAAATTCTTTTGGATAATTAGACATATCTAATTTTTCATTTTCTAAATCAAGTTTTATACCCCATATGTTGTCATTTTTCACGGAAATATTTTCTCTTATTCTACCCATACCGAATTATAATCTCCCAAACTCATATCCAAACTTTTTCCTTCAAAATTAACAAAATTACCAATCATAGAGTTTGAAATATTAGCATTTTTAATTATAGTATTTTTTTGAATGATCGAATTTTTTATGACACTGTCAACTATTTTTGAATTACTGCTTAGAGAAACATAAGGTCCAATCACTGTATTATTTATCTCTGAATTGTCACCAATAAATACAGGCGGAATAATTACTGAATTGTTAATAAGGGCGCTTTTAGCTATCAGATCAGTGTCTTTTATATAATCTAAATAACGTTGGTTTGCAAATATAGTTGCATCTTTGTTACCACAATCCAACCACTCTGAAACCTTACCGGGGATAAATTTTGTGCCCTTATTTTTCATATTCTCAAGCGCGCTGGTGATCTGGTATTCGTTTTTGTCTTTTATGTCATTGTCAACTAAATATTGTAATTCATTTTTTAAATAAACGCCATCTTTAAAATAATAGATGCCCATTATTACAAGATCAGAGACAAAAGTTTCCGGTTTTTCTACAAACTCAGTAATTTCATTGTCATCATTGACTTTCACAACACCAAATCCTGCAGGGTCTTCTACTTTATGAACCCAGATATTGCCGTCCTTTGAAGTATCCATCTTAAAGCCGGCTTTAAACAAGGTATCGGCAAAAGCAACAACTACTTCCCCATTAAGGGATTCCTTAGCACATAATACTGCATGGGCAGTACCTAAAGCTTCCTGCTGATAGTAAATAGTTCCTTTTGCATTCAGGGACTTGGCAATGTTAATAAGCGCTTTTTCTACTTCTTTACCAAAATTCCCAACTACAAAAGCCACTTCATCAATTTTTGCACTGCATACCTTAGCAATATCTTCTACCATTCTTTGAACGATTGGCTTTCCTGCTATTGGTATCAACGGTTTTGGAACAGTTAAAGTGTGGGGTCGCAAACGCTTTCCGATGCCTGCCATGGGGACTATGATTTTCATGTAATTTTTTATATTATAAGTTTGAGTCCACTCTAAAAAGTGTTTTTGGTTCTTCCCGAGTACTCGGGACAAAGAGCACAAAGTTATATACTTAACTAATTGATATTCAATCCTTTGCGAACTTTGCGTCTTTGCGAGAAACGATTTCTTTTCAATTTTTTACTTTTTAGAGTGGACTCAAGTTTACTAATATATTTAAGACTAATAACAATTGATAAAGGAAATTGACAATTAACAGTAGGCAAATATTGCTAACTACCAACCAAATTGTCAATTGCTAATTGTCAACTTTTTTTATTTAATTCCCGTACTGCCAAACCCGCCCCCTTCCCTGGTAGTAGCAGCCAGTTCCAGGGTTTCGTCCCAGGATACTTTTTCATGCTTTGCAATGATCATCTGTGCTATTCGCTCACCATCATTTACAGTATAAGTTTCATTTGAAAGGTTAACCAGTATGATTTTGATCTCACCTCTATAATCGGCATCAATGGTACCCGGGCTATTTAATAATGAAATGCCATGTTTAAAGGCAAGCCCGCTTCTGGGCCTTATTTGTGCTTCATAACCTTTAGGCAATTCAATATACAGCCCCGTTGGTATCAAAGCCCTTTCCAATGGCTTGATTTCTACGGGGTCTTCCAAATTTGCCCTCAGGTCCATCCCTGCTGCACTGTCTGTTTCATAAGAGGGTAAAGGATGTTTTGAACGGTTTATGATGTTGAGTTTTAGCATATTTATTGTGCCGGACGATTGATACGAATTATAAATTAGAATTCATGCAAAAATATAAAAATTATCCCTTTTTTCTAAAGAATTTTGGTCTTAATGTAAACCATACCACAACAAGGTAAACCAAAATCAGGAAATTATGGAACAGATGATCACTCAGGTTACCTACAAACGAAACTTTCAATGCAATCACTACCAGCAAAACCGCCCCCAGGATATAGCCAAAGCCCGATTTTAAATTATATGGAACAGGAAGATGTTTTTTTCCGTAGAAATAACAGGCAGCAGCCATCAAAAAATAGCATATTAATGTAGCAACAGCGCATCCCATATATCCCCAAAAAGGTATTAATGCCAGGTTAAGGAAAATGGTTATCACAGCGCCTCCGATACTGATGTACATGCCGTAATATGTCTTGTCTTTTAATTTATACCATACGGAAAGATTGTAATAAATCCCAAGAAAAAGATTTGCCAGTAATAAAACAGGAATAACCAATCCTCCTTCCCTGTACTCAGCCTGCCTTAAAAGCAGCAGGAACAGCTCCAGGTTCACGCTTATGATCACGAAAATTATACAGCATGCGATCACAAACCAATTCATAACTTCGGCAAACAATTCCGGAGCGTTCTTGTTCTTTGCTTCTGAAAAGAAAAAAGGCTCTGCCGCATACCTGAATGTCTGGATGCCCAGGGTCATAAAAATAGATAGCTTGTAGCACGCCCCATAGATACCCAGTGCAGCTAAGTTATCTTTGCCCGGATAAAAGCCCTCCGGCAACACCTGTTTTAGCAAAATCCTATCTATCATCTCGTTTACCATACCTGCCAGTCCCATAAAAAGGAGCGGCCAGGCATATATTAGTATCGGTTTGAGCTTTTGCCAGTTGAGCTGAATTCTGAATGAAACGAAGGACCTCCAAAGTATGATAATGAGCATTGCATTGGCTATGAGATTTGAAAGAAACACATAGCCTACTCCAATTTCAGGTGAATATATCTTTAGAATGACCGGTTTTAGGGATGGGAGATAATTCCCATCATATACATCTTTACAAAAGACCAGGAAAAATAAATTCAGCCCGATGTTCAATGCAATATTTATCAGCCTTGCAGTAACAAACTGCACTGCCTTTTTTTCAAGTCTCAACTTTGCAAAAGGAATGGCAACAACAGCATCAATAGCCAGTATCAAAGCAAGCCAGATGATAAAAGACTGCTTGTCAGGATAATCCAAAGCCTGGGCAATTGGTGATGAAAAAAGGATGATGAGACCCGATAATAACAGACTGGTAAGCAGGATAGAAGTTAATGTAATGTTGTATTGTGTTGAACGGTTCAATTCATTGGTAAACCGAAAGAAAGCAGTCTCCATTCCATAAATAAAAACAATATTCAGAAATGCCACATAAGCGTAGAGTTCAGTAACAACCCCGTATTGTGAGGCTGAGAAAATAGCGGTATAAAAAGGCACAAGCAGCCAGTTGAGGGCTCTGCCTCCAATGCTGCTGATGCCGTATATTGCTGTTTGGCCAGCGAGGGCTTTTAGTGGGGAAGGATGGTTGATGATTAATGAACTTTAATTGATTAGATTTGCAAATATATATTGCAATTAAAGAATATGTTAAATACTCTACAAAAAATTTGATGCAAAAATATCAAAAATATAATATTATTGTACTATAAGGCAACTTTTATTAATTTTGTTCGTTTTAATAATTCACCAAAGTTTGTGGAGAAGAAAATTGATTGAATATAATCGGTATTATTTAAATATTATAAGTTTAAATTAATGATTCATAACCCTAAGATAATAAAATTACCTAAAGTTGAAAAATTTGTAGAAAGTTTAGAACAAAAGGAACAAAAGAAAGTAGATTTTAATTTTAAAAAAACTGAGGCTGGATTAAAAGGAGAATGGTTTAAAAAAATGACAGGTACAGACGATATATGGGAATTTAGAACATTTTATAATAAAAAATATATTCGTATTTTGGCATTTTGGGATACAAAAGATAAAGAGAATCCCTACATTATTTCAACAAACGGCTTTATAAAAAAAACGAATACTTCACCAAAAACTGAAATTGATAAATCTGAAAATATTAAGAATGAATATTTTCAGAAACTTTTAATTTAGTATATATTATGAAATATTCAAATATAAAAAACCGCAGAGCGGCTGTCCTTAAAAGTATGGGAGCTATAACTTTCGAAGAATCACTGGATAAACATTACGGCAAAATTGGAACCTCCAATCGAGATGAATTTGAACTAGAATCAAAGCTTGAGATAATAGGAGAGATCCTTAAACAGGCAAGAAAGTCACAAAACCTGACACAGGAAAAAATTGCTCAAAGTATGGGTATAGACAAGACTAATATCTCAAAAATTGAAAATAACGTAAAAAGACAGCGCATTGATACTATATTAAGGTTTGTTAATGCTTTAGATGCGCGTATGTCTATTAAGATAAAGTTAAACGGTGAGCATAACGAATTCGAAATGGTTTTTTAAATGAAGATTAGAAAAAAGCCTTAAAGAGGGACTAACGGGGATGATTAATATTCTGCAATTAATGTTTCAGCAGGGATATTCAGCTTTTTGAGCAACTTCATACCACTCATTTAATTGTAGTTCACAATCTGCATGTTTTTCCCAATATTCCCGCAATGTTTTTTTAGTAAAAATCCTCAAAATTTAATTATATTGCAAATATACAAAAAGGTTACCACAATCTTAACTAATTTAAAATTTTGGTGTAATGGACAAAAGTTGGTGCGTAAAATGACATTCAAAAGTAGTAAAAAATTATAAACGGATAAAAAAATTTATTACTCTTAGTACTCATGGCTTAAATAAAGTTTGATTGTTTTGATTACAAATTGGATAAAACAGGACAGCAAAGATAATAAATAATTTATTTCAAATGGCAAAGATTCAGACAAAAGTAAAGATTTTTTATTTCAGAAAAAGATAGGGTAATGCTTTTCTTCATAAGCTTCTACTAAGGTGAATAAAACCTCAAATTCTTCGCCTTCAGGGGTATTTTCATCCACTCCCCAAAGCCTTTCAACTCTTGCTAAAGCTTTTTTGTAATCTTTCTCTGTTCTGATCGGTTTGATATTCATTTTTTATATGTTTTTTGTGTAATAAATATAAAAATGTTACCAAAATGGTTGCATTTATATCTTTTCTCTATGCAAAACTGTCAACTGCCTGTTATATAACTGCTACTACCAATGTAATTGCCTGTCTCAACTTGAAAGTTGAGCTACATTGCCTATTGCCAACTGCCTACTGCCAACTAATTCTCACTTCCCCTTAAACTCCGCCTTCCTCTTCTCCAAAAACGCCCTCGTACCTTCATTGATATCCTCTGACCCGCAGCAACGGCTGAATGAATCAACCTCCATTTGGTAACCATTAACTTCACCATCAAATACGGCATTGACACAATCTATCACCAATCCAACTGCCAGGGGAGCTTTTGAAAATATCTTTTTTAGTATATCTTCACATTTTGGTATTAATTCATCCTTTGAAGTTACGTAATTCACAAGACCCAACTCTTTAGCCAGGTCTGCCGATATCATGTCTCCTGTCATCATCAATTCATTCGCCTTGCCTTTGCCGACAAGCTGTGTGAGCCGTTGAGTGCCTCCGTAACCAGGGATGATACCCAGCCCCACTTCCGGCTGGCCAAATTTGGCATTGTCTGATGCTACCCTCATATGGCAAGCCATAGCCAATTCGCAACCCCCACCCAGCGCATATCCGTTTACCGCAGCGATAACGGGTACTTTGCAATTTTCTATCATAGCAAAAACTTCCTGCCCGTTTTCAGAAAACTTTCTTCCATTTGCTTCATTCAATCCTGCAATTTCGCTTATATCTGCGCCTGCAATAAATGCCTTATCACCTTCACCCGTTATGATCACGCCTTTTATTTCGTTTTCATCATAGGCGCTTTGCATTGCCATGCGAATTTCTTCCACCGTTTCTACGTTCAGGGCATTCATTTTTTCCGGACGGGATATTGTGATAGTAAATATCCCATCAGTGTTTTTTGTTTTTAAGTTTTTAAAATTTCCCATAATTATTGGCGTTTGTTATTTATAGTAATTCAATAGAATTACAACTGAATTACTGCTATTTCTTCCGGCTTGCATTAAACAACTTCTGCTTCTCTTCTTTGGTAAGTTTCTCATATCCTGATTCCGATATTTTATCAAGGATGGCATCTATTTCTGTCTGGTCCGAATCACTTCTTGTAGTTTTTTTGCTGCTTTTTTTGGTATGGGTCACCTTAATTTTAGCTTCACGCGTAAAGAAGCTTTTGAACCCTTCCAGGATAGAAGTGATGGGTTTACCTAAATTATTGCCCTTTTGAAGTTGTCTAATAAAAATATATCCAATTAAAGCGCCACCAAGGTGGGCTATATTGCCTCCTGCATTATCTTGAATAGTCCCGGCAATAGAGATTAGTATAACAAATGCCGCGATATAAAATATCCGAACCGGGCCTATAAAAAGTAAAAAGAAGGTATAATTGGGCATGTATGTGGCTGCACCAACAACAACTGCAAAAACGCCTGCTGAAGCTCCCAACAAAACAGCTCTTTCAACCTGATCTTGAAAATAAGGGAGCAAATTGTAAGCTAAGATATAAAGAACACCCCCGGTTAATCCACCTATAATATAAAGATTGACCAGATGCTTATTGCCAAGGAAATCTTTAATAAGTTTTCCAAACCAATATAGTATTAACATATTCCATAAGATATGCAAAAATCCTTCATGTATAAAAAAGTAGGTTATTACAGACCATGGTCTGTAGATCAATTTATTTAAAGAAGAAGGGAGCGTAAGCTGTTCAATAATTAGTGCATAAATTTGTTCTGACCCGGAAAGAACCAGAAATACCTTTAAGATCAAAAGCGCAACAAAAACGATCACATTGATCAGTATCAACTGAATCAATCCATTATCCGGCAGTCTGAAAGCATTTTTAATATCGTTTGAAAAACCGTTCATTTCTAATAAAAAGACCCTCCCTGTTTTTGCCAGTATTTGATCAAAATAAACCCAAATAGCATACCACCCAAGTGAGCAAAATGAGCTATGTTGTCACCGTAATTACTAATTCCCATCCACAATTCAATTCCGCCATATATTAATACAAAATATTTCATTTTTAAAGAAATTGGAGGAAACATCAAAAAAATAGAATTATTAGGAAAAAGCATACCATTGGCCAATAGTAAACCAAAAACTGCTCCTGAAGCTCCAACTACAGTAGTATTTATTATTAAATTTATTTTTGCGGCAATAGGGTCAATAAAATTTTGATTGTTCTGGAGTATTTGATAACCATTATTTAACACTTCATCTAAAAGTTCCGGAGGTATAGTATCATAAAGTAGAATTAATCTGATATGCGCTACAAGTATTTGAATCAAACCGGCTCCAACTCCGGTAATCATGTAATAAATTAAAAACCTTTTGGGCCCCCATACATTTTCCAATACACTTCCAAACATCCATAAAGCATACATATTAAATAAAATATGGAACAACCCGCCATGCATAAACATGTAGGTTATGATCTGGAAAGGTTTAAACCCAGGTGAATCAAAATAATAAAGCCCTAAAATTCGGTTCAGATCTATGTGCAGTTGTTCGAATATAAATGTTACCACAAACATTAAAATATTAATGATCAACAGGTTTTTTACGACACCTGGTATGTTTCCTAAAAAATTATTCATACTAATAACTACTTTTTTTTACAAAATATTCATTAATTTTATCCAACCCCAAAATAATCAATGTAAAATCCCCATTGGGCGTATAAGCGGGTGTTTTACACGTAAAAAGCTGGTTGATCACGGTGTTCATTTCCGTAGCGGTTAATTTTGTCCCGTGTTTCATAGCCGATCTTTTAGCCAGAGACCGGGACAGGTTCTCCCTTGTTTCAAGCTTTAGATCAGTTTTGTATTTTTTGTACTGCTCAATAAGCCCTTCAAACAGATCTTTCTCACTGCCTGGTAGTATATCAGCAGGAACGCCATTTACTACAATGGAATTTTTCCCAAAGTAAGAGAATACAAACCCTAATGCATGGATCTCTTCTTTTAACTCCGTAACCAGTTCAAAATCCGGAGGGCTTAATTCAATAGTTTGAGGAAAAAGAAACTGTTGGGAAGCACCGAATCTATTTTGTAGCATGGTCAGGTATTTTTCATATAGGATACGCTGGTGGGCAGCGTGCTGATCAATGATCATCATTCCTGATTTTACCTGAGTGATTATATAACTGTTGTGAATTTGAAATGCTGTACTTTCGTCAGAAGACAAAAAGTCTTTTTCAACCGCTATATCAGTGTTGACAGCGCTTGGTAAGGTGAAAGAAGAAGAAGAAGCCCCCCCTAAATCCACAGCCCCCCTACCTCCCGCAATGCTGGCCCGATGTCCACTGGACATCGTCCTCCCCAAAGGGGGGACTATTCCATCGCTTTTGCCAGCCCCTTTCCCTTTGGGAAGTGTGGTGGGAAAGTCCCCCCTTTGGGGGGATTTAGGGGGGCTGGGCCTGAATTGTTGTCTTGTATATTCTATATCAGATTTGTTCAGTTCTTCTTGTTGTGATACTAACCTCGTAGACTTCTTATAGTTCACATCAACAGAATAATCTATTGAAGGGGTGATATTATGAACTCCCAGAGATCTTTTTACAGCAGATCTCACAAAGGCATAAATCGTTTTTTCGTCATCAAACTTGATCTCTGTTTTAGTAGGATGCACATTTATGTCAACATGCACTGGGTCAATTTCTATGAACAAAACATAAAACGGGAACCTGTCTTTTGTAATGAGCTCCTCATAAGCATTCATCACCGCGTGGTGCAAGTAGGGGTGTCTTATGAATCTCTTGTTCACATAGAAGAATTGCTCACCGCGTGTTTTTTTGGTAAATTCAGGTTTACCGATATAGCCTGTGATATTTGTTAAGGTGGTTTTTTCCTGGCATGGCGCTAATTGCTTTTTATATTGGTCACCGAAAATTGATACAATGCGTTGGCTGAGTTTGCCGGAAGCAAGCTGAAAAAGCTCCATATCATTTTGATACATTGTAAAGGACAGACCTGGATAGGCGATTGCAATTCGTTGAAACTCATCCAATATGTGGCGCATCTCAACAGGATTTGATTTCAAAAAATTCCTCCGTGCCGGAACGTTATAGAAAAGATTCTTAACAGTGATTGATGTACCCGCAGAGCAGGGGACAGGTTCCTGGGATTTGGTCTCTGAAGCTTCAACCTTAATTAACGTTCCTAACTCAGTTCCTTCCTCTGATAAATCGGGTCCTGGACGGAGTTTTGAGCGCAGTTCTACCTGCGCTACTGCCGCTATTGAGGCTAAGGCTTCCCCTCTAAAACCTAATGTCCGGACTCTAAACAGGTCATCTGTGTTGGAGATTTTTGAAGTAGCATGCCTTTCAAAGCACATCCTGGCATCGGTTTCACTCATGCCCATGCCATCATCAATTACCTGTATTAAGGTTTTGCCGGCATCTTTAACGATGAGCTGAATTTTTTTGCTACCGGCCGGCCTGCCGTCCTTTTGCCCTATGTTTGGCAGGCAGGCGTCCACAGAATTTTCCAGCAGTTCTTTTACCACAGAAGCAGGCCGCTGCACCACTTCACCGGCAGCGATCTGGTTGGCTATTGAGTCGGGTAATAAATGGATTTTGTCAGGCATTATTGTACCGGAATTTCAATCTTTTAAATGAAACTTATATTCAAATCTATCCTTCCCCGACTTTATCGGGGCAGGTGTGCTCTTAATGAACAGCTACCGGGCTTTGGTTATCCCGACTTTGTCGGGACACTCAGTACCCAGTTTAATTACCAAATTCCTTATCAATTTCTTCTGAACTTTTATTTTTTGCACTTAAAAAAACATTCTTGAGTCCACTCCAAAAAGCATGCACTGAACGAAGTGAACGTGTCAAAAAATAAAAATAAATAATAACAACTTCTAACAAAACAGCGCCAGGTAATAAATAGCTATTATCCGCATAAAAATAAAGCAAAAAATCACATATCAAAAATACTACAATCAATAATTGCAGGTTAACAGCCTTCCTGGCAGGGCTTGTTCTGCGTCTGAAAGCTCCTGGTATGCCGGGCTTATAATCATCACTGCTAAAAGTATTTTTTTTGTTGAGTTGTTTTTTTATTAAATCAGTTCTTCTTTTAATATCCTCTTTTATTGGATCATAATAGCGTGGTTGATATTCAAATCGTTTATATTTGGGACGGGATAATAGGGAAGGTAATTTCATTTTGCAAAAATACATTTATTTTTTTAAAATGAATTTAAGTTAGAGTCATTTTTTAATAACGTATTGCTTAATGTTAAAACATATCTTAACCTTTAGGCGCATAGCGCATAGCGCATGGCGCATGGCGCAGTGTATAGGAGCAAAGGACAAAGCGTTGAGCCCCGATACTCGGGATTCTGCAATATGTGCTATGCGCCATACGCTATGCGCTATGCTCATCATTGTTTTTACTGACGTTAGATCCCAGGAAAATTGGGTTGACAGTGTTTTTAAGAGCATGAATGCCGGGCAACGTATCGGCCAGCTTTTTATGGTTGCAGCTTATTCCAATAGTGGCGAGACCCATTATAAAGCAATTGAGCAATTAATTAAAAACAATCACATAGGTGGTTTGATATTTTTTCAGGGTACGCCTTACCAGCAAGCGAAGTTGACAAATCGTTATCAATCCATTTCTAAAGTTCCGCTGCTGATTGCCATGGATGCAGAATGGGGGCTTGGGATGCGTCTTGACAGTGCCATAAGTTTCCCCAGGCAAATGACGCTTGGTGCAATCCAGGATAATCAATACATCTACCGGATGGGTGCGGATATCGCACGGCAATGTAAGCGGATAGGGGTCCATGTTAACCTGGCTCCTGTAGTGGATATAAACAGCAACCCCGGCAATCCTGTCATCGGCCCACGATCATTTGGAGAGAATAAGGAGAACGTGACAATGAAAGGCATTGCTTATATGAAAGGATTACAGGAGAACGCTGTAATAGCAAATGCCAAGCATTTTCCCGGCCACGGTGATACAGACACCGATTCGCACCTTACCCTCCCGGTTATCAATCATTCTAAAGAGCGGCTTGATGAAATAGAACTTTATCCTTTTAAAAAATTAATGCAGGAAGGATTGATGAGTGTAATGGTAGCACATTTACACGTCCCCGCTTATGATGATACTTTAAACAGGGCTACCACACTTTCCAAAACTGTCGTTACCGGTCTGTTAAAAAATAAGCTCGGTTTCAGAGGCCTGATTTTTACGGATGCTTTAAACATGAAAGGAGTAAGCCAGTTTTATAAACCCGGTGAAGTTGACCTGAAAGCTTTACTGGCTGGCAATGATGTGCTTTTATTTTCTGAAAAAGTCTCTTTAGCGATTAAAAAGATCAAACAAGCGATCAGGAAAGGAATGATCTCCCAGGAAGAAATTGATAAGCGGGTGAAAAAGATACTGAGAGCAAAATATTGGGTGGGGTTGCATGCAAAAAAGGGAATAAAGGAAATAGGGGAAATAAAGGAAATAGGGGAAATAAAGGCAGATAATTTTCACTCAATAGATTTAAATTATATATATGAAGATTTGAATAATCCTCATGCAAAATTGTTACAGCAAGAGTTATTTGAGAAAGCGCTTACATTAGTAAAAAATCAGGATGATTTGATCCCCATTAAGATATTAGATACCAACAGTTTCGCCTCAGTTGCAATTGGTCTTTCCCACCTTATTAAGGGAGAATTAAACGGAGTTAATGAATTTCAAAAAATGCTGAGCAATTATGCCCCATTTCACCATTTCAGTATTTCAAAAAAAGCCCGGGAAGAAACTTATAATGATCTTTTAAATGAAGCGTCTAAATATAAGGTAGTGGTCGTAAGCATACACAAAATGAATAATAAGAATTCTGCAGGATATGGAATAAGCCAAAAAGCAAAGGATTTCATAAAGCAAATCAAGGAAAAAACAAAAGTTATCCTGGTGGTTTTTGGCAATCCATACAGCCTGAAATATTTTGAAGACAGCAAATGGCTGGTTTGTGCCTATGAGGATAATGCTGTTACTCAAAAAGTGGTTTCTCAATTGTTGTTTGGCGCCATACAGGCAAACGGGAGGCTACCTGTTTCCGCTTCTTCAAAATTTAAAGAGGGCACAGGGTTGTTCACAGAAAAATTAAAAAGGTTAAGGGTTACTTTTCCCGAAAGCGTAGGCATGAATTCCGAAACATTGCAAAAGATTGACAGTATTGTGCTCGAAGCAATTGCCGATTCGGCAATGCCTGGCTGCCAGGTGCTTATTGCAAAAGACGGAGCCGTGATCTTTAACAGGTCTTACGGATACCACACCTATGATAAAAAACGGCCTGTAACGTATCAAACAATTTATGATGTTGCCTCCATTACAAAAGTTGCAGGCACTTTGCAGGCAATCATGTTCTTAAAAGAGCATGGGCTGCTGAATATGGACGCCAAAGCCTCCAAATACCTTCCTGAACTCAAAGGCACAAATAAAAAAGACCTGACCATCAGGCATATTATTACACACCAGGCAGGCCTGATCCCCTATATTGAATACTGGAAAAGAACCGTGGACTCTTCAGGAATGCTTAGCGACTCTTTTTATTCTAAAATTAAAAGTGAGAAATTTTGCAATCTTGTAGCTTTCCGGATGAAGGCAGGAATGGCTACTACCGATGGGAAAGTCCCAACCCTTGAGGGGAATCTGTTTTCAATTGCCGCAATGGAAGATTCTTTATGGAAGTGGACAATTAATTCTGAAATGAGAAAAAAGAAAAGGAGGAGAAGATATAAATATGGTTATAAATACAGCGACCTGGGATTTTATATTATGAAGCAGATTGCTGAAAAATTGTTAAATCAATCCATAGAATCGTTTTTAGAGCAGAATTTTTACGCACCCCTGGGCCTTCATTCACTGACTTATCAGCCGTTAGACAAATTTGGGATAGAAAATATCGCTCCCACAGAACGTGATACCAATTTCAGGAAAACTTTGGTATGGGGCACAGTGCATGATCCGGGAGCAGCCATGATTGGGGGTGTGGCAGGCCATGCCGGTATCTTTTCTAATGCAAACAGCCTGGCTGTATTGATGCAAATGAATATGCAGCATGGATATTATGGAGGAATGAGGTATTTAGCGCCTGCTACAATTCCTGAATTCACCGCCAGGCAATTTAAAAAGAACAGGCGCGGTTTGGGTTGGGACAAACCCGATCCTGACGGTCACGGCCCCACTTCAAATTTCGCTTCTGCCCATACTTATGGCCATTCCGGTTTCACCGGCACCTGCGTTTGGGTTGACCCGGATCGCCAGCTTATCTATGTGTTCCTTTCTAATCGGGTATATCCTGATGCCTTTAATACAAAACTCATCACAAAAAATATTCGTACGAGGATCCATAATGTTATTTATAGAGCGATGGAATAAAGTGATTAGGTGTTTGAGTGTTAAAGTATTGCAGTAAGTGATTTGTAAAACAGCAATAATTTTAAGTATTTATTATGGATAAATTTAAACCTTTGGCTATAACTTACGCAATACTACGTAGGTAAAAATAAAAAAATATTTACATAAAATGCAAATCCAAGAATATTTTAAAAATAAATGGTTATGTTTGTGAGACTTTTTAGAGTGGACTCAAGTTTTGTTTTTAAAAATAAATGTATTATATTGCAGCGATTTATTAAAGTTGCAAACATTTGCATAGGTTACAATTTTTTAAAAAAAAGAATTAAAAGATTATGAAAAACATAATTAACAGCGGCTTATTTTTGATGCTCTTTGTATGCCTTTCTGCAATTTGCTTTGCCCAAAACAATAAAAAGAATGATAAATCAATCCAAAGCTCAGAGGTTAAAAAGCAAAGTCAGGTCATTATAAACCAATCCGGAATTAATAAGACAAATACAGGTGAATATGAAAAAATATTAATTAATAAGCAAACGCAAAAAATTTCACAAAAGGGAAAATTTGAAATTACAGGGCAGCAAATGCAATTGTATATAGCTCCTGAACCCAAAAGTGATGATTTGTACGAAGTAACAGTATCTCAGGAAAAAAAGCAGGTAGTAAAAAAAGACAAACCCATCAGACCAATAAAAATGATTAAATATTAATATAATGAAAAGAAAAGCTATTTTATCAATAATTTTAATTTTACATTTTGCAATCTTCAATACCCTGTTGTTTGCTCAGTTATATCATGTTACCCTGGATCAGAGGATTGAAAATTCCAAGATCATTTTTGAAGGTAAAGTGATCAGTAAAAAATCATTTTGGGATGTTGACAATTATAATATATATACTTCCAATATCATAGAAGTGTATAAGGTATTTAAAGGTAATTTGAAATTTTCGCACGTAGAAGTAATTACTGAAGGCGGTATTGTTGGAACAGAAATGCAAACAGTATCTCACTCGCTGCAGTTGAATGAAGATGACGTAGGCATTTTTAATTGTATTTCAAATACTATTAATAAATCCAATAAGAGCATAAACCCAGGTTACATAAGCTTAAAAACTTATGCAGACCTGCAGGGCTTTATTCGCTATGACCTGAATAACATGTCCGGCAATGACATTTTTAATAAGTATGCAGATATTAACAATGATGTATATACTGCCATAACAAGCAGGACAAAAAATGACTATCGTACCATAAAAGATGTCAATTTATATCAAAGAAAAGATAAGAAGTAATAAGTATGAAAAAAAGAAATTTCACATATTGCTTTAAAGAGGTTTTTCCTGTATTGTTGGGAATAATATTTTGTTATGGTACTGGCTGGACACAGGTTAGCATCACCAGCTTTGCTCCCGGTACGATAAGCGCAGGTACCAAAAGTGTATTGACCATTGATGGCAGCGGATTCGGCACAGGAGGACCAACAAGCACCAAGTATGTGGAATTCAGGAATGCTGATGATGGTGGCGCTACTTATGTTAAACCTATTACTTCAGAGTACATTTTATGGACTGATGCTCAAATTCAGGTAGAAGTACCTTCCGATGCAGGTACAGGCACTTTTCGCGTTAGAAATGGCGGATCAACAGGCACTTCCCCTAGCTCTCTGACAGTAACCTTTTCTTACCTGAATGTAACTTCCGGAGGGCTCACATACCAGCCCGATCATATTGATGATAACGCAGCCGGTGGTTATACCTGGCGAATGTTTACTGACTTCGATGCCAATGCCGGAGCTAACAATGCATTTCTGAGAGCTTTAGAAACATGGAGATGCGCTACTTATATTAATTGGGATGTAGGCGCTGTTACTACTGTGGATAATATAGCAAGTGACGGTATAAATATATGCCGGTTTGATAATGGTGGAGAATTACCTGCCGGAGTGTTGGGAAGGGCTACCAGCAGATGGACGGCATGTGACCCCGGAGGTGGATATGAATGGTGGGTATATGAATTAGATATTGTTTTTGATGATGGTACGGCCTGGGACTTTACCCCCCCGGCAACATGTTCCAATTTCGAATTTGAGGCAGTTGCCCTGCATGAACTGGGCCATGCCCACCAATTAGGCCATGTTATTGATGGTGCTGATGTTATGCATTATGCTGTCGGATGCGGAGCCGCTACAATCACGCTTAACGCCAATAACACTGCAGGTGGCAATGCAGTAATGGCAAACAGCACGGCAGCCAACAACTGTCCTGAAAGCCCAATGATCGCCTTGAGTGCTGGTAATTGCGCATTGGCGTGTATCGGAAGTGAGCCGGCAAATGATGCCGCCTGCACTCCTACTGCCTTGCCGGTTGACGGCACTTGTGTCACTGCACAAACAAACTATTGCGCTACTTCCGAAGGTTACACTTTTGGGTGTGCTATAACAGATAATACGGTATGGTATCAGTTTACAATTACCGGTGTAAATGACAAATTGGATGTTACTTTTACCAACTCCACTATAGGTCCTGATGTTGAACTGGCGCTGTTCGATAATACGGGCTGCAGCCCTCCTACGGGTATAATGTCTGCATGTGGGGATACCTCCTCTGCTTTTCAGTTTGAAGGAGTTTCAGCCGGAGCTTCTCCATATTTATTAAGCGTTACCACATCAAGCGCCAATGAAGGAGATTTTGATATATGTGCTACAGAATCTGCTGACCCGTGTCTGGGCGCTGAACCGGTCAATGATGCTATCTGCAGTTCCACTGCATTACCTCTGACCGGCGCTTGTGTTACCAGTCAAACCAACAAGTGTGCTACGCTGGACCTTACGTTTGGTTGCTCTACCACCGACCACACTGTGTGGTACACATTTACGGTTACGGGCGGGCTTGACCAAGTTGATATTACTTTTGCCAATGAAACCTTTGGAGGGGATGTTGAGCTAATGTTATTTGACGGAGCTTGTGGCGCAGCTACCGGAGTGACTTCTCAGTGTGATACTTCTAGTAACTTGTTCCGGTTTTACCCACTTACCGGTGGTACTACTTACTGGCTGAGTGTTTCCACAGCAGATGCAGATACGGGCAACTTTGACATTTGCGCTACAGAATCTGTTAACACTTGCACAGGAAATCAGCCCGCTAACGACAATGCCTGCAGTTTTGTTACATTACCGGTTGACAGCACTTGTGTAACAGGGCAAACCAATAATTGTGCAACCTCACAGGGCTATACTACAGGTTGCCTTACTTCTCCCTATACAGTGTGGTATCAGTTCACGTTAGGTGCAACAGCTTCAGTATTTAATGTTACCTTTGAAAATTACTCACTTGGAAGCAATGTGGAAGTAGCCGTTTATGATAATGTTTGCGGAGGGCCTACAGGTATCTCATCAAGCTGTGGCTCACCTGGGGGCATGTTTATTTTTTCAGGATTATCACCACTCACTACTTACCTGCTTGCTGTTTCCACGGTCATCGCAGATACAGGTGGTTATGATATATGCTCATGGGAATCTATTGACTGCTCTGTCAGCCAGCCTTCCAATGATTCTATTTGCAATGCTTTAGCGGTACCTGTGGATGGAACCTGTCTCACAGGACAAACCAATATCTGCGCTACACCGGATTTCAGCTCAGGTTGTGTGGATACATTAGTCGCTTCAGTCTGGTTTTCTTTTTCCATAACCACTCCTGCCAACAGAGCTTATTTTACATTCCAGAATTATACATGGTCAGCTTCCACAAAGGTGCAAACATTATTAGCAGCAGGGCCATGTAATTCAAATCCATTAAGTGTTTTATACGCTTTATGTGGCAGCCCTTCTGATACCTTTTGGTTTCCGGTAAATCTTGTTTCCGGAAATACTTATTACGTAATGGTTGCTACAGATACATTATCAACCGGCAATTTTGATATCTGCGGAAGGGAATATGAAGTACCTCCTGCCACCATCACAGGCCCGGAGCAGGATTGCCCTGGAGCTATCCCTATATGCGGTCCAACATATTATGAAATAAACGCATATTCGGGTATCGGTACGGTGCAGGAAGTTTTTAATACCTGTTTGGGAGATGGCATCCAAATCACGGGTGAAAATAATTCGGTCTGGTACACCTTTACCGTTCAGGATAATGGTGACGGAGATATAGATTCTTTGTATTTTATCATAAATACTGTAGATCTTTATGACTGGGCATTGTTTGATATTACTACAATAGGATGTGCAGGTATCCCTACAGCGACTCCTGTAAGATGTGCATTTTCGAATACAGTAGGGCCTACAGGAGCTAGTGTTGCTCCTGCTCAACCTAAACTCCCTCCAATAAGCAGCGGGCAGATGGGTTCACCTACGATACCCGGCATACAGGTAACCGAAGGTGAAATATATGCATTGATCATTGATAACTGGTTTGGAAATAATAACGGATATGAATTAAATTTCTGGGGAGATGCTATTATCTGGGATAATACCCCTCCAAACATGACCGGAGCTGCTTCATGTGCTACCAATGTTATTATTTTGACTTTTGATGAACAAGTTAATTGCGACAGCATTGTTTCAGGAGAATTTAAATTGACCAACATCACTACAGGTACTGATTATTCTTCTGCCATAACTTCAGTAGCCGGATTCGGTTGTCCTGGTGGAGGCGGTGGGCAAACCACACAGATAAGCATTACACATAATGGTATGTTCCCTACAGGTACTTATGCACTGGAAATTAACCTGGGCGTACTGGAAGATATGTGCGGGAATAAAGCCATTGTTGGAGATACCGTAACGTTCAGCTATCTGCTGCCTCCGATATTTACCGCAAATTTTGATACAATCTGTACCAGCGGGGAAGCAGTGACACTTACCACTGATGTTGGCCAGGGTGTTTATCAGGGCTCACCGCCATCAGGCCTTACTTTTACACTTAATCCTGGCGCCATTACAAATTCTACAGGTATCTTTACAGTTTACCCAACTGCAACAACCACCTATACAGTGGATGTAACTTATGGCGGATGCACTAAATCGGCAAGTCTCAATATTACATTAATAGACAATATAGTTGTTACCATTAATCCCGTTGATCCGCAAATTTGCAGTGGAACTACTACCTTGTCCGCTTCAACTACAGTAAGTGGAAACCCTTGTGGTAGCTGCACTTTTTCATGGAGCACAGGAGAAACTACATCATCAATAACTGTAGGGCCTGGCACTTATTGGGTTACTTCATCTACAGCAGAAGGCTGTGCAAGCAATAACACAGATACATCTATTGTTTCACTCGCATCAGCAGGATCTGCAGGAGTTTGTAATATATGGTATGTATCACCGGCCGGAGGAGGTGATGGTAAAACCAAATTAACACCTGCTACGTTAACAGCCGCTTTGGATTCGGCAATA
>VRUD01000052.1 GCA_019456305.1 Cytophagales bacterium
GGTGTCTTTGAGGGTGGTGTATTGTTTATAATGTTCAAGGGAAAGTTTGTAGCTGCCGAGCTGCTCGTAACATTCTGTAAGCCCTGAATGTGCCTCGCTTTCTTGTTGCAATGCTCCAATGCTGTCTGCGAGCAGGGCGGCTTGTTGGTAGTACTGTATGGCTTTGGTGTATTTCTGTTTCTGTACATAAATAGTTCCTATGCCGGATAAGCTAAAGGTCATATTGTATTCATCGCTGAGTTCTTTATTTATCAAAAGGGCTTGTTGTTGATAATACAACGCAGTGTCAAGTAACAGGGCTGGATTTTTAGCAGCCAACCCGCCCGCCCTTTCAAGGTTCACCCCGTAGCCAAGCGTATCGGGGCTGTCACCTTGTTCAAATAAGGATGTGTACAAACTCCCGATATTCGTATAGGAGTTAGCCATGCCTTTTTTATCACCCAGTTGCACTTTTATTTTAAGGGATTTAAAGTAGTATTCCAGCGCTTGGGGGTAGGAGGATTGATTCTTATAAATAATCCCGATGTTGTTATAGGAGGCAGCCATGCCTTGTTTATCACCCAGTTCCTCTCTTATTTCAAGGGCTTTAAAGTAGTATTCCAGCGCTTGTGTGTAAGAAGATTGATTGTAATAAATAAGCCCGATGTTGTTATATGTGTTAGCCAATACTTTTGATTTCTCACCAAGCTCCTTATATATTTTAAGGGATTTAAAGTAGTATTCCAGCGCTTGGGGGTAAGAGGATTGATTGGTATAAATAATCCCGATGTTGCCATAGGAGCCAGCCATGCCTTTCCGGTCGCCCTCCTGTTCACTTAATTCAAGTGTCTTTGTCCAGCTCTTTAAAGCTGCCGGGTAGTTGCTTTGCACATAATGAACGTAGCCGATATTATGATAAGAACTGATAAGTCCCTGCTGCCAGTCAGCAGCTTGGCTTAATTCCAATGCCTGTTGTGCCAATACAAGGGCGGTGTCTGGTTTAGAGGTAATGAATTTTCTGGCAAGTGTATTGAGGGCTTTTATTTTAGTTGTGTCGTGTTTTGCTGTTTGGAGGGCTTGGAGGAGGGAATCAAGCTTGTGCGTGTCTGCTAACAAGTTGGCAGTTGGCAGCGGCAGTAGGCAGTAGGCAATTAGAGAGATTGCAAATATTTTAGTTGGTTTTTTCATTATAAAACACTGAACTCTAAACTTCAAATAACTTTACTAATAAAAAATGCTAATATACGTCCCCGATGCAAATATACGAATGAATGTGAATAATACGAATGAAGAATCTCCGATGACAATATACGGTTTTTTATAAGAGGGATGAGGCGTTGAATTTGTATAATTAGTCCCGAGTACTCGGGATTGGTATCGGTGATTAGTATAGCGTTTCATAAAAAGGATAACATTTAACCTATATTATTCCTAAACTTTAAGATGAAACAAATAAAATCCCAAATCCAAAGCTCAAAATCCAAAATAAATCCCAAAACCTAAATCCAAAAAAAAAAGCCATACGATTTACGGGAGAGATTATTGCTGTTCGGAAAAAGAATGATTATAAGCAGAAAATCGTAACTTTGTGTTCTGAAATTGGGATTTTAAACTTGGGATTTATTTTGAAGTTGGGATTTTGAAATTGGGATTTTATGAATAATTGAGGATAGTAATTATTTTTTATTTGTATTATTTTGGTGAAACGATATATTAGTATATTTGCGCTATGAATTCTCACTCCAGAACTTATGACTACTACAAGAAAATATTTGTTGGCCAACCCATGCCTTTTGCTTTTGTTGATATGGATCTTCTGGAAGAGAATGCAAGACAAATTGTGAAGAGAGCGTTAGGTAAGAAAATAAGGATCGCATCAAAATCAGTCCGGTGCAGATACCTGTTAAATAGGATACTTGACCTGGATACCGCCTTCCAGGGAATTATGTGCTTTACAGTACCCGAAGCAGTTTATCTCAGCAAGCAGGGTTTTGATGACCTGTTGGTGGCATATCCTTGTATGCAGGAACAATATATCGCAGAAGTTTGCCGGGAGGTTCAAAAAGGAAAAACAATCGTTTTAATGGCAGACTGTTTAGAGCACGTTCAAAGAATTGACCAGGTTGCCGGTAAGGTTGATGTGGCGGTGCCTGTGTGTATGGATATTGATATGTCAACAAATTTCCCCGGATTGCATTTTGGTGTTTTGCGGAGTGGAATATTTAATAAAAAGCAGGTGTTAAATCTGGTTGAGCACCTACAACGATTAAAAAATGTAAGATTAGATGGTATCATGGGTTATGAAGCGCAAATAGCAGGAGTAGGGGATAATTATCAGGGGCAATCACTGAAAAACGGGGTTATCAGGTTTTTAAAAAGCAGGTCTGTCAAAGAAATAGCCCGCAGAAGACATGATATAGCAGAGGCAATCAAATCAAATGGAGTAAAGCTAAGATTTATCAATGGGGGAGGAACCGGCAGCCTGGAATCCACAACAGGAGAAGACGTAGTTACAGAAGTAACCGTTGGCTCAGGCTTTTATGCTTCTGCCCTTTTTGATAATTACAAAAATTTCAGACATTTGCCCTCGGCAGGATTTGCCATTGAGATAGTAAGAAGGCCACAGTACAATATGTTTACCTGCCATGGAGGTGGCTATACAGCTTCCGGCGCTGCGGGTGCCGACAAGCTGCCCAAGCCCTACCTGCCGGAAGGGATGAAAATAACCAAAAACGAGGGAGCCGGTGAAGTGCAAACGCCATTGATCTATACGGGGTTTGAAAAATTGTCTTTAGGTGATCCTGTATTTATGAGACACAGCAAAGCCGGTGAGCTTTGTGAGCGGTTTGATAAATTGTTGCTGGTATCTGAAAAAAATATTGTAGATGAAGTTAAAACTTACCGAGGGGAAGGGAAATGTTTCCTGTAAAGAGTATAATGCTAATTAGTGTCTGTCTATAAAGTCGAATGTTTAATATATTATAATAAAAACATAACTTCGTAAGTTGATTAAAAAGTCGGCAGTCCACAGTCGGCAGTCGGCAAATTTGCCGACTGCCAACTGCCAACTGCATTTCCATATTCCCTTATTCCCTTATTCCCAGCAAATTCATCGGATGACCCAAACGCACAACCTGGAGAGTCATCCGATGATAACCACCCCTTGTCATAGTCATTGTCATTGTCTATTGTCATATTGTCTACTGCCGACTGCCGACTGCCAACTGCCAACTTAATGTTGAAACTTTGGATTTTCTTTAACGAATATTTTTGACATTATAGACAGACACTAATTATACTAATGCCCAACGCTAAGGCCTTGAAGAGATTAATGCAAATACTTGTAATGTGTCTTTTATTTAGTATCATTAGACTCTTGAAAGACCTTTATCGTTAACTTTTTAACGATAATTTTTGATGATTTTTTTTGAAATTTAATTGCAAACAATAATATCCTGGTTCAAAACCTGATTAGTGGTGGGTTGCAATTATAAAAAACTAACTAACCAAAACCAGTAACCAACTAACTAAAACTATTAACTAATAAACCAATAACTAAATTTTTTCCAAGACTTCGCACGTAATGTTAGTAAGTTCACAGTAGATTTCCCCGAAGGGCTTTTTTTCTCCCGACAAGTCGGGAGAAAAAATTTAGTATATTAGCATTTTTTTATTAGTATTTATGAAAAAAGTAGCATTCTATACTTTAGGTTGTAAGCTGAACTTTGCAGAAACATCCACCATTGCAAGGCAATTTGCAAAGGGATTTAGAAAGGTTGGCTTTGATCAATCTCCTGATATTTTTGTGATCAATACCTGCTCTGTGACTGAAAATGCTGATAAAAAATGTAAAGCGATCGTCAAACGGGCTCTGAAAGAGTCACCAAATGCCTTGATCGCAGTTACAGGCTGCTATGCCCAGCTAAAGCCAAAGAAAATAGCAGAGATACCTGGTGTTGATATTGTTTTAGGAGCCGCTGAAAAATTCCGAATCCCAGAAAAATTAAACGCAAGCCCCCCCCTAACTCCAAGCCCCCCTGCCTCCCGCAATGCTGGCCCGATGTCCACTGGACATCGTCCTCCCCAAAGGGGGGACTTCCCAACCCCAATTGCCAAAAGCAAAGGCGATGGCAAAGCCCCCCCCTTGGGGGGGTTGGGGGGGGCTGCTAAAGTGTATGCTTCTGAAATAGATCATGTCAATCAATTCATGCCTTCATACTCTATTGGTGACAGGACGCGTTCGTTCCTCAAAGTACAGGACGGGTGCAATTATGGCTGTTCTTTTTGTACGATACCGCTTGCAAGAGGTCAAAGCAGAAGTGACAGCATTGAAAATATTGTATCATCCGCAAACAAAATTGCTGAAAGTGGAGTAAAAGAGATCATTCTAAGTGGAGTTAATATTGGAGATTTTGGTAAAAGAGGAACGGTGGAAGGGGGAAAGGGAACAAAGGGACAAAACTTTTATGAATTAGTTCAGGAATTAGACAAGGTAGAAGGTATTGAAAGATTCAGGATATCATCCATTGAACCGAATTTACTGACAGACGAGATCATTGACTTTGTAGCAAATTCAAAACGTTTTATGCCTCATTTCCATATTCCGTTACAATCAGGCTGTAATAAGATACTGAAATTGATGCGCAGAAGATATTTGAAGGAATTATATGCTGAAAGAGTTGAAAAAATAAAGAAAGTTATGCCAGATTGCTGTATCGGGGCAGATGTAATTGCAGGATTTCCCCGGGAGACTGAAGAAGATTTTCTGGAAACTTATAACTTCATTAATCAACTCAATGTTTCATACTTACACGTTTTTACCTATTCAGAAAGAGATAACACCAATGCAATTAAAATTTCCCATTCTGTGCCAATGAAAGAGAGAAATAAACGCAGTAAAATGCTAAGAATTTTATCAGAAAAGAAAAGGAGATATTTTTATGAGCAACATTTAGGGTTGATGGCTAATGTTTTATTTGAACGAGAAGCCGAAAACGGATTGATGCGTGGTTTTACTGAAAATTACATCAGGGTTTCAGCGCCACATGCCTCTTCGCGGGTCAATAAAATTATCGCTGTTAAATTAAAGGGGATTGATGAAAACGGTTGTAATTCAATAGTAATTCAGTTGTAATTCAATTAAACGCCGAAAATGAAACCACTAATTACACGAATTACACTAATTAATAATTACACTAATTTAATTCGTGTAATTCGTGGTTTCATCCATCAAACATCTTCCTTGCTATAATCTCCTTCATATGAATTACTATTTCTGGTGGGGATTCCTCGTTCGCGCCAACACTGCCAGCCTCCCCTGCACTCGGAATGACGGTTGAATTAGTATTTATTTCTTAAAGAATTTCTCGGTACGATTATCAATATTCAAATAGTAAACACCGGTTTTAAAGCTACTGCAATCAATCGTGCTGCCTGTGCCTTTTTTAACTACATTACCATAGACGTCTAACACCTCGTAGTTGGTTTCACGTGAAAGCGTAATGTTTTTAGTGACACGTTTGGGGTAAAATTCAACTGCCTGCAAAGTGGAAGTGTATTCAGCTACTTTAGAATAAAAAACCTGCCCGCCTGGTATGATCACCTTCACTCTGTATTTGTTCAGTCCCGAATGGTGTTTGGATCCTACACTGTAGTTATTAGACAAGGAAGAACCTTTGCCCTTTACTTGCTGGCTTGTGATCCAGTTGTTGTTGTTAAATAGTTCGAGGTAAAATTTACTGTTAGGTTCTTCGCCTTTTGTGTTCCAGTTGATATTGGTTTCGTCAACAGTAAATGATGTAAACTGGAATTTACTTTTCACCCTAACCACCTGGGGATTTAAGATTTTAGGCTTACAATCGTCTTTGTGTGTAATTTTTATGGAAACAGGGTCATTAAGCTTCAGGTGCGACAGATCAATCTCATAAGCGCTTGACTTGACGTTGCTCATTACCTTGATATTGTTGATAAATACTTCATTGGTACAAAAATCCCGCATATTTGAAGTAAAGGGATTTTGTACATACAGGTTTTTACCCTGGTACACGCCAGTGAGTGTGATCACTCCAGCGTTAAGCACTGTAAAATTTAATGACAATAAAGTCACAAATATTAATATTGATTTAGCTCTCATGGATGAAAAGTTCTTTTATTGAAAGTAATAAAAATTAATGTGTACAAATTTTTGGCGCAAACATATAAATATTTTAATTATCAAACAAACTATAACTACATTTTTTTATTTCTAACAATCCCTTAAACGATGCAATATTAATGGAATATAAATAATAAACCGAATTATTTTACATTTTTTCACTCAAACCTCAAAGATTCGATCGGATCCACCTTAGACGCTTTATACGCAGGATAATAGCCCGACAGAATACCTACCACCACACAAACGCTTAACCCAACAATTATCCATAACCATGGAACCACAAAAGCTCCTGCACCGATCAGTTGAGGGACAATATTGCCGATAATGATGCCGAAAATTATTCCTGCTATTCCACCCAACTGGCATATAATTATCGCCTCAATCAAAAATTGCTGCCTGATAAGCCAGGGTGTAGCCCCCAGGGCTTTCCTCATGCCTATTTCCTTAGTTCTTTCAGTCACAGAAACCATCATGATATTCATGAGGGCAACGGCAGCGCCAATCAGCGTTACAAATCCTATCAAAAACCCTCCAATTCTCAGGTAACCTGAGATCTCTTCAAGCGCTGCTGTTAACGTATCACTTTTTGAGAGCTCAAATGAATCTTCCTCTCCTGGCAGATCCCTGCGAATGTACCTCATCACACCTGTTGCTTCTCCCATAGCATAGTCCAGATCAACGCTGTTATGTATTTTTATATTTATTTGGTTAGTTTGCTGGCGGCCTGTTGCGATGTGCCTGGAGTTTTCTATCGGTATTAATACCAACCTGTCAGCCCCTTTGCCTCCGGTCAGGCTCCCCCTCTTTTTGAGAATCCCTATAATGTGATATTGCAACCCTAATAATCGAATGGTCTGATCAACTGGATTTTCTTTTTCAAATAATACATTGGCTATTTCATTTCCAATGATAGCAACATTTGATCCGTATTTCAGTTCAATATTTGAAAAATTTCTACCTGCCAACAGATCATAGTCTTTATTGTCTAAGAAATTCTCATCAATGCCAATAACACTCACGTTTGGATTGGTCTTCCTGGAGCTCCCTCCTTTCACCCGCGATAAGCTTTTAATTTCTGCAATTTGTGAAATATAAGTATAAACACTTGTTTTTGAATTAAAATCAAATTGTTTTTTAAACGCTCTTGCCTGAAAAAGATCAACAGGAGGATATGTTTTTGCCGACCTTCCCTGATGGCGATGCCTGTAACCATATCCCTTACTTTTAATATCAAAAGCATTAGCGCCCAATTCGGAAAAACTACCGGTGATTGCATGTTCCATGCTGTCAATGGCAGTCAATATACCGACAAGGGATGTGATGCCAATTGCAATGATCAGCGCAGTTAATATTGCTCTCAGCAGGTTTTCTTTGACTGTTCTGAAGCCTTCTTTGATATTTTCTAATAAGTTCATTATCCGATGCCAATATACGAATTATTTAGCACTGAATTGATAGATTGGATATTAAAGGTTTTTTTATTATATTTGCGTCAATTAGCCGGACAGTTTTGAATTCAAATATGCAAAAAATCTTAATAACCATATTGATTGCTTTATCTATCCATGCCAAAGCCTCTTATATCCTGATCCCTATGGATGAAACCCAGTCGGATCATCTGAAGTCATACGGTATTGCTTACTGGGTATTACAACATGAAGTAGATGTAAGCTGGTTGTTGAATTACAGGGGTGGAAGTTTCATGTTTAAATATTTTCAACAATTTGAAAATGAATTGATCATCAGGGGCGTGAGCTATGAAGTTATCTCTGATGCACAATCTACCGGGGTATTATCTGAAATAGCAATGCCTGATGTAAACATGGATATAATGAATTTGGAAAAAGTTCCTAAAATAGCTGTATATTCCCCTAAAACAAAGCAGCCGTGGGATGATGCAGTAACGCTTGTGCTAACCTATGCAGAAATTCCTTACGATGTGCTATTTGATGATGAAGTGCTGGCTGGTGTACTGCCAAAGTATGACTGGCTTCACCTTCACCATGAAGATTTTACAGGCCAGTATGGTAAATTCTGGGCAAGCTACAGAACACAGCCATGGTATATCCAGCAGCAAAAAGAATTTGAAGAAACTGCCCGAAGACATGGCTTTAATAAAGTTTCCCAGCTCAAATTAGCAGTTGTAAAAAAAATACGGGATTACTGTGCCGGAGGAGGATTCATGTTTGCTATGTGTTCAGCAAGTGATACCTATGATATTGCCCTGGCAGCAGAAGGTGTTGATATATGCCATGCTGTGTTTGATGGGGACCCGGCAGACCCGAAAGCTCAAAGCAAACTGGATTTTAGCGTTACCTTCGCATTTCAAAATTTTATTATCAGCAGAAATCAATACGAATATGAATACTCCAATATAGATAACCAGATGAAGGAACGGGGCCTGAATGAAAAAAACGATTTCTTCACCCTTTTCCAATTCTCTGCCAAATGGGACCCGATCCCTACAATGCTCACACAGTGCCATACAAGAATTATCAAAGGTTTTATGGGACAAACCACTGCATTTAAAAAAAGATTAATTAAACCCGAAATATTGATCATGGGAGAAACCAGGTCAATCAAGGAAGCAAGATATATACATAATACTTTCGGAAAAGGAACCTGGACATTCTATGGCGGCCATGACCCTGAAGATTACCAGCATTATGTAGGCGAAGAGCCCACTGACCTTAATCTATATCCCAACTCCCCGGGGTACAGGCTGATCCTGAACAATATTTTGTTTCCTGCGGCAAGGAAGAAGAAGAGGAAGACGTGAACACAGATCACACAGATTTAATGAACACAGATCACACAGATTTAAGAAGATTACACAGATGTAAAAACCCTGTGTGAGAATGTTAAAGCCCTTTGCGAATATGTTCAGACCCTTTGTGAGAATGTTAAAGCCCTTTGCGAATATATTCAGACCCTTTACGGATATGTAAAAGTTCTTTGTAAGAATGTAAAAACCCTGTGTGGTAAGTGTTGTGATTTTTAAATCGTTTTCGTTTGGATTATACAAGGGTTCTTCTTCTAATAATTCTTTTAGTTTTTTGAAGTGTGGTTAGTTTGTTTATTGGTTCAAATACAAGCTGTCTTTCATTAGTGGCTGCAATGAATTTTGCAAGCTCGTCTTTGACTGTATTTAATGCACTTTGTGAATTTGTGAGCAATGTATTGAGCGCTGGCAGCTTGATCGCATTTTGTACGGGATTGTAAGGCGCTCCGTAGCCGGTGCAAAATGAGATTATGTCTTCAAAGTTTGCAACGTTTATTGCGTGGCCTGTTTCGCTTTGTGAAGCCATGATTTTTGGGTTTTGTGCCCAGACACGCCATAAATGGCGTCTGTACTGTCGGGGCGGGTTACAAATTAATTGTTATTCAAGATTATTTTACGATTGATTATGTTATTGTGATTACCTCCTACGCTAAAGCTTCGGAGGTCAGGTATAATTTGCAGGTTGTAAATGCCTGCCGGATTTGGTTTCAGGTTTATTTTCGTTAAGTAAAACCCTTTTATATTGTATAGCATTTTGGCATATATTGACTGACCCAAGATGTTGGTGACGTTTATTTGTATATCCTGCATTTCAGGGCTTTCCATTTCTATGATAAACTCACCTGTGGTTGGATTGGGATAAATGTTTACTGCATTTTGTTCAACACTTTCTACTATACCCTGAGGTGCATCAGGGGCTAAAGGAAATCCAGCATTAAATGTATAAGGTAAAGTCCATTGTATTAAAGTCCGATCATTGCTGCCGCCAAACAGATAAAAGCCGCCCCCTGTTACCAAATACAGATTAAACATATAAGTACTGGTATAAGTATAATCAAAAACAAAATCAAGCTCTGGCGGCATATTTTGGCTATTAGGATTAATTGTTTGTGGGGATCCTGCCAAATAATTCCACCAGCCTGAACTGTAAACCGTACCGCTGACACCTGGCACGTTATTCCATATATTTATTCCGCTTAAACCATCAGTATTCTCAACAGTGCCTCTAACATAATCTGCACTAAGTGTAAATGAAATATTATCTAAAAAAGGATAAAATTCTATTGTTTCACCAGATTCACATAGATTATTGTTATTACCATTGCTATCGGGGTTGCTGTCGTCATCAATAGTTCCAGCGGTAGTTGGGGAAAATAATAATGGTTTGATAGGAATAGGAATGCATTTTGTTGAATATTGTTTAGAAGTCGTATTATCTATCACAATAAAATCAATTAGAGCCTGGTAACCATTATTAGCGCTCGGAGATATGTAAATCTCAAATTCGTTTATAGACCAGGCCTTTGTATTGTAAACAACATTATTCAGTGTAGATGTGCTGTCATATATTGTAATAAACGGATCATTTGATCTGATCCTGCACTCACCACTTACTATGTTTCCAAGATCGGATTTTAAGTTTTTACATCGAATTTTAAACCTTACATATCTCCCCGGTTCCAAATAATTTTTGGGATTGCTTGGGTGATATGATATGCTGTTGGGGAGCGTAGTAAAATAACTGCCAAAAGACGTGCTTTGTATGGTTGGCTGATCATAGAAGGCAATGTCGGTTAAAAAAACCTCAGTACTAACAGCACAAGGATCAACTACTGTAATATATCCAGTTTTAGTTAATGTATTTGAACCATCTGCATTTGTTGCTGTTAAAGTTACATCATAAGTTCCTGCTGTATTGTAGGTTATAGTTGGATTTTGTGAAATTGATGAACCTGGTGTACCTCCCGGGAATGACCACGACCAGGAAGTTGGACTGTTAGTAGAGAGGTCTGTAAATGATACCGTTTCTCCCATGTTTATATTTGTTGTGTTTGCAATAAAATCTGTAACTGGTGGATAAACACAGGAAATGTTAGCTTCCCAACCAGATAGAGTAGTAAAGATGTCACCATCAGAAGTAAACCGATATGTCAAACACACATTGGTTGAAGTTATTGTAGTTGGAAGTATATTGAAAAAATCAAAAGGGCTTCCCGATATTTGTGGCGATGCTGTATTTGGTCCATCATAAACATATAATAAATCACCTGTCCAAACATCAAACGAGGTACCATTGAATTGAATTTGTGCCCCAGGAGTTGACGCACAAAATGTCATCGTATAATTTTCATTAATACCATAATTGCCTCCACTACCACCACTGTCATAAAATGTACCTGAACAGGTATTTACTGTACCACCTTGGTTTATTGTATATATTTGTGAGACTGTAATATAGCCGGGCTTTGTCAATGTATTGGAGCCATAATTATTATTTACTGTTAGAGTTACATCATAAGTACCTGGCGTATTGTATGTTACGGTTGGATTTTGTAAACTAGAAGAAACAGGTGTACCCCCAGGGAATGACCAAGACCATGAAGTTGTAATGTTTGTAGATATATCTGTAAATGATACAATATCTCCTTGATTTATATTAGTAAGGTTTGCATTAAAGTCGGCAACTGGCGGAGAAGCTGACCCACCAATTACTTTGAAATCATCTACCATCCAAGCGTATTCGCATCCACTTGATAAGCTTTTAAAAGCAATAGCGAACCAAACAGCAGGTTCATTAGCTGCAGCACTTGATATATCAATCGATACAATATCAGGATTTGGTGTAAAAGCATTTTGTGCTAAAGAATTATTAGGATAGAACCAAAAATTAGAGCCAGATGCCCAGTCGTTATTACTTACCTGGATTTCGGTTGAATCCAGACCTTTCCTGTAATATTGTTCAAATTGTATAATTACATAAGGATAGGCTGAACAATCTATAGACATTGTCCCCCCTGATCTATCCAAATACGCATATTGGCTACCACTACATAAAAGATCTGAATCAAATAAAGCAAAACCATTAAGGCTTGTAGTTGATTGTATTATACCTATCGCATTAGCTCCACTAGGTGATGTAGTACCAATTACCCAATTATCAGGAGGTGAGAAATTACCGATAATCCAGTTTGAAGATGTAGAAAAATTGTCATAAAAAATTGTAGTTTGACCAAACGCACATAATGATAATCCAAAAATCAAAAGCAAAGCGAAAGAATTTTGTAAATAAAATATTACGGTTCCTCTTGCTGGTCTGGCACCTTGTGCCGCTCCAACTGTGTTGATTGTTTTCATAATTTTAATTGTTTATTGTCTGAACCATGATTTTTAGGATTAAGGGATTACCTTGATTTTAATTTATTTACTTATTAGTTTATCTATTTGTCTGGGTGAATGGTTTTTTTAGTAATATTTTCAATATTCCAAATATCTATAGCTCTTGGAATAGTTACATCTTTGTGTTTATTTATATAAGCATCAAATTTTCCGCGCTTATATTCTGCCTGCATTTTTCTCATGAAATTTAGATAACCATGAGACTTTTCATTAATATATCCTCTGGGAGATTGTTTGCGATATTCATTTTTAATGCTGTTATCCCACATCATAAAAAAATCAGGACACATGAGATGTAATACTTTTGAAGCGCCTACATATTTTATCCCAACGATATCGGAAAATGATTCATAAATTTTCTTGATCTTATCTTCAATGACAGTATTATTAAAATCAACTTTTTCAAACTTCATTTTTTTGAAGTAGTCAAAATCTGCATTATTAATTATCTTCTCAAATTTTTTCAGGTTAAAGTTAGTCATATGATATCTGAAATATGCAAAATTCCATGTGGATAATAATAAGAATATTCCCTGTAATATTTTACCTTCTTTTACAAGGTCAATTGACCATTTATAAACTTCTTTTCTTAATTTGTTCATGTTTTGGGATAGGCATAATTAAAATAAAAAAGCCCGCACCCCGATAAAAAACCGGGGAACGGGCTTATAAAAATTAATGTAAAATCTTTTAGTGAAAATTACTCTCTCTCTCTCTCTCTCTCTCTCTCTCTCTCTCTCTCTCTCTCTCTCTCGGCAAAAAAGGTGCCAGAGAGTTTGTTTAGGTTATTATTTGTTATTTCAGGTGTCATTGTTTCAACTACAAGGACCCCGTTAAATTAAAAAGAAATTTCACGGGGTAAATATTTGTTTAAAAGGATAAAGAACGCAAGTTACAAACTTTTTATTATATTTTGGAAGTTTATTGTTATTTGTTTTTATTTTTACCCCTAAATCCCCTAAAGGAGACTTGCCTACTCTCAAAAAAGCTCTCTGAGAATATCTAATTTGCCAACTTTTTCTAAATGAATTATTGGGCTTGAATTTGAAACTACTTGCATCCTGCTGTTTTAACATTTTTTATATCACTATCTAATTCATCATTTGTAATATCAAGAAATGGTATCCCTAATCTTGAAGCATACCGGATAAATTCAAACCTGTCCATTCCTAGTAGATCCGCTGCTTTTCCACTCGAAATTTCCCCTTCCCTGTACAATTCAAGTATTGTCAATTCCTTAACTTTTCTACTGGGGCTTATATGCTTTTTTGAAAAAACAGACAATAAACTCGCTGGTAATTCTATAGTTATTTTTTCCTGGTTTTGCATGATTTTACATTTTAGATTACAGATAATAAAACAAATTAATAAAAAATTACAGTTCTCAAGAGCAAGAATATAGCTCAACGCTATATTTTCACCCCGTTGAGTTATTCAACTGAGGTTAATTTTTTTCAGGTTTGTTAAGTCATTGTATTAAAATTAAAAATTAATTACGCGGGTTTCATAATATATTTCTTTTTGGGCATTTACTCAATCACCACTTTCAAATTTTCAGTTCTACTATCTGTTATCACCTGCAAAGGTGGCACTTATACTGGCTCTGTAAATTGGGTTTTCACTTTAATATTACCCTTTTTGACAGTAACTTCCACAATAGAACCATCGGGTGTTTCAAGTTTTTGATGGTCAGCTTCTTGATCTACATCGTCAAACTCAACACCTAATAACTCTCCGGAAGGCGAAAGCCATGCAACGCCTTTCCCTTTCTTGCACTCAACAGCATCTCCATAGGGCCCTGGATACCAGTAGAATGACAAAGGACCCGATTGACCGATAGGGCGAAAAAAAATTTCCGGCTTTTTCATAGCTTTAGTTTTTTTAGTTTTTTATGTGATTATAGTTACAATCTCAATTTTTCTTTTCATCAACTTTTATTGTTGCTTCCAGGATAAAATATTTTTATTTATCTACAAATTTAATGATTTTCCGAAAAGTATCAGGTAAACATCAACAACAAAGATAACACTAAAATTTTACATCCTCACTTATTGAATCACAACTTTTTTATTTACTCCGTGAAATAAGAGTTTTTTAATCTTATTTTTACTTAATGTAAAAATTACAAATCTGAGCATAAATATAATGATTCAATCAAAAAACAACCAATTCAACCCAAGATCAAACCTTCGTTTCAAGCCCGTATAATATGGGGTTACAAAATAACCGTTTGCCGGAAAACCCTGGTTGATATGGGCTGACTTTAAAAATAACCTGACACGTTTAATACGCATATTAATAAAAACATCTACAACGGGATATGCAGCCACAGGAAACACATTTTGTAAATAAAACTGATGAGTTACAGGCATATAACCATCGGCATAGTATGAAGACATCCAGATTGCTTCTATGCCGATTTGTGCATAAAGAACACTTTTGAACATATAGCCCTGGTAATACAAACGCCCGTTTATTAAAAATTCAGGCATCCTGATAATATCTGCCCTCAAACTTTTTGTATAAATAAATTGATTATCGGTATAAAATTTACGCCAGTGTGTTTTAAGTGTTAAACCTGAATTTAATATTTGTACATCATTTTTACTTTGCTGAGCAGTAGCACTTATATCATAATAAATAAGGTCTTTTATATTATAAAATGAATTATTAAACGAAATTTTTGTGCTTCCAAAACCTAAATTTAACTCCACAAAACTATGATCTGACAAGGTTGGTTTTAAAGAGTCGTTTTTCCAATAAAAATGATTACTTGTATATGCAGTTTCCACTAAAGAAGGCGATATCAAAACCCTTTGATGGCCAATCGTTAATAACTTTGAATTAAAAATAGTTTTAAGCTTATAATCTTTGTTAAATAAATATTCACCTTCAAAGGAACCATAAATTTTGTCTTTGAAAAAATAATCTCCCCCTCCTCCGATGAAATTCTCATTTATCCAGCCGGCATATCCTTCGCAAGTATTCCCCGGTTCACATACATATTCATACTCTTTTTCATATTCTTTTCTACGGAAATAAAGATTATAATTGAATTGATGATCTCGGTTTTTAACACTATCATCTTTTGTCCATCGTCCATCTCCCATCTTCCATCTTCCCTGAAATCCTATCTTATTGTTAATTTGCTGATATATTGTTCTTTCACTCGTTACAGAGCTTGTAAAATTAATGATAGGATAAAAATCAATATTTCCTGCAAGGTTGTTATCTTTATACCTGTTGGTTTGTTTTATCCTGTCAAAGGTATGAAACAAAGCAATTGCTCTATTCTTTAGTAAATAATAGCGCTGATAAAGATGGTAGTTATTTCTTCTGTCAGTACTTTTTACGGAATCCAGATTTGGTGTTTCTAATGAGTAGTTAAACAAAGAATCCGGTGTGTCGGCACTATCAGGTTTTATCCCTCCATTTTCAAAAATAAAATGGTTTAAAAAACTATAATTCACCAGGAGCTGGTATCTTTTATTTTCTGAAAAAAATCGCGAGAATATAATTAATGCATAGCTATCAATTTGTTTATTATTAGGATTATCGGGATCTAAAGTTATGCTGAATTGTTTTTTTGAAGTTATTCTTCGGAGACAAGATCCTATATTCCACTGTTTGTTAATATTGCGGCTAAATCCAACCTTCAAATACTGCTCACCTTTGCCTCCCTGCAAATAATATATATCTGTAAAAGGTGATTTGGTATCATAATATTTAATTTTCACCGGGTCAAAAGCATATTTAGTGTAAACATCAAATCCCAAATTCACTCCAATCTGGTCCGGTTGTTGCCAGTACATAGGTTTTGAAGCAGTACCCAGGTTGCCCAGATCCTGGTAAAAATCCCCTCCCCATTTTTTACCCCATATAAAAACAGCCTTTTTATGAAAACCGTCAATGAGTGTATCTACAGGATGTAAAGTGTCTGCTCCTTTAAATATTTCTTCTTCATAGACGTAATAGGTAGTATGAGGGCCATAAATTAGTTTTGTAGTGTCATCAAGGATCTGGGCAAAACAGTTGGCAGTTGGCAGTTGGCAGTTGGCAATAATAGATACTGCCACTATTGCTATTTTAGCGATTTTTTGAGTTTTTTTAACAGTTTTCATTTAAATATTTTGCAATGTTATTGCATTTAAAACCAAACCATCAAATTCCTTCTTTCCTTCTAAAAAATAAACTTCGATAGGCACGTAAAACACCGGCAATTCTTTTAAGTGTTCTGCCAGTTCAGGTTTAAGTAATTTTACCATATCTTTTTCTGTGGTCAATAAGCATTTATTTTGTTCACTGATAGCCGAAAATTCATTTTTTATCTTCAGGATATCTGTGGCGCTATAATTATGGTGGTCTCCAAAATCCAGTGATCTGGTCAATTTGTATTTCTTTTCCAACTCATTTTTTAAGGATGTATTGTCAGCTATGCCTGAGAACAGTAAAATGGATTTTTGATCAGGCATGCCACCGCTCCAGGCAGTGGCACGTCTGTCTTTAAATACAGGTACCGGTTTATTGTATTTAATGCCAGTAAAAAATACAGACGATTCTTTCACAGAATATTTCCTTATTTTCGTTTCAATCTTGCGTCTTTCATCTTCAGGCAAATTTTCAGGACATTTGGTAACAATTATTACATCAGCTCTTTGAGCATTTTTTCTTGATTCTCTCAACCTACCCGCAGGTAATAGAAGATCGTTATAAAATTGCCTGTTATAATCAGTAAGTAATATATTCAGATCAGGGATGACAGGCCTGTGCTGAAAAGCATCATCTAAAATTATCACATCAGTATCTGGTTTCTCAAAAAGAATTTGTGGGATTGCCAATGCCCTGTCTTCGCACACAGCAATAGTAATTCCGGAAAACCTACGAGGTTTTGAAAATCTCGTAGGTTTAACAAATTTCCTATAAAACTGCATGGGCTCATCACCTATGGTTTCCCAATCACATTTGTCATCTGCAATGATAAACCCTTTTGTTTTTCTACCATATCCCCTGCTTAAAGTTGCAACCTTATATTGATCTTTGAGTAATCGTATCAAATATTCAACATGTGGTGATTTTCCTGTACCACCAATAGTCAGGTTACCAACACTTATGATATTGGTCTCAAAATGGAATGATCTTTTATAGCCAATATTATAAAGGTGGTTTCTGAATGCAGTGACCAGATTGTATAATATCGAAAAAGGATATAGAAATATTTTTAAGAACATTATAATTTCAACCTAAAAATCTAAATTAAAAAAAACAACTTAAATTGTAATCATTATTAACATCATGCATCAAATTATCAGTTACTGGATGCTGGTTACTGGGTGCTGGTTGACCCTATTGTTATTAATTTTTGCAATATAATCCTAACCTGGCGTAGCCAGAACCAAAATTTTAGTTCATGGTTTTTGGTTTTTAGTTTTAGTTATTTGGTTGTTAGTTTTAGTTCATTAGTTCAATAGTTTGCTAATGCCGGACTCATGGCACGACCAACAAACTAAAAAACTATAACCAGAAACTATCAAACCATAACCAAAAACTAACAACCAAAAACTAAATATTTTGCCAAAACTTGTCAGAATTTTAAATGTTAGACACTAATATAATTTTTATATATAACCTAAAAATCTAATTGTCTTAATGCAGCTCTTTATTCACAATAGGATGTACTTTTCCTCTTTTTAATTTAGATTTTTAGGTTTAAAGTAAAGTTGTTAACAAATTATTTTTTTAACTTTGAAAGTTTATTTGTGTAAAATCTATTTAATCAATGCCAAAAACAAGCGAAATAGCCAGCTACTTAGAATCATTCGCTCCATTATCATACCAGGAAAGTTACGACAATGCAGGGCTTATTGTTGGAGATCCTGACGCAAAAATAAACGGAATTCTGATTTGTCTTGATACAATTGAGTCAGTAATTGATGAAGCCATTGCAAAAAAATGCAACCTGGTTGTATCCCACCATCCTGTTATATTCAGAGGCTTAAAAAAGCTCAACGGTAGTAATTACGTAGAAAGAAGCGTTATCAAAGCAATAAAAAACGATATTGCCATCTACGCCATTCATACCAACCTGGATAATGTATCAAAAGGCGTAAGCTACAAAATTACTGAAAAGATCGGTTTAAAAAATGTCAGGATACTTCGAAACAAAACAGGTACACTAAAAAAATTAGTAACTTTTGTACCCATAAAGGATACAGATCAATTACTTTCTGCACTTCACCAGGCAGGTGTGGGAATTATTGGTAATTACCAGCAATGCAGTTTCATTGTAGAAGGAGTGGGTACATTTATGCCATACGACCAGGCAAAACCCCATATTGGGAAAAAGGGCATCCTGGAAAAGGTTCAGGAAAACCGAATAGAAGTGATCTTTCCATCGTTTCTGCATGAGAAAATTGTAGAAACGTTAAAAGAAGCACATCCTTACGAAGAAGTGGCCTATTACATTACAACATTAGATAATGAAAACCAGGATGCAGGGGCAGGAGCTATAGGCGAATTAGAAAAGCCAATAGCAGCTAAAGATTTTTTACTAAAACTCAAAGATCAAATGAAATTACAATGTATCAGACATTCTCCAATCTTCGATCAATTTTCAATTACAAGGGTTGCCGTTTGCGGTGGAGCAGGAAGTCTTCTTCTTAAAGATGCTATTAGAAAAAAAGCAGATGTTTTTATTACTGCAGATTTTAAATACCACGAGTTCTTTGACGCAGAAAATAAGATCGTTATTGCAGATATAGGACATTATGAAAGCGAAGTTTTTACAAAAGAATTAATATTTGAGATTTTAAATAAAAAATTCACTAATATTGCACTTGATTTATCTAAGATAGTTACTAACCCGATAAATTACCTTTAGAAAATTGGAAATGATTAGAATTTGTCAATATAGTTCATTTTAAATTTATTAAAATATGGAAAACACAGTACCCCAAAAATTAGAACAATTATTAGCATTACAGCTAATAGATTCAAATCTTAACGAGATCAAAAAGAGCAGAATTGATGTGTCCGAAGAAGTTGGAGAATTAGAAGACGAAATTGTAGGATATGAAACGAGAGCTGGCAAGTTCAATGAAGGACTATCAGCTATTGAAAGCGAAATTAAAGATCTCAAAAATGTAATGAAAGACTCTAATGGACTCATCAAAAAGTACAACGAACAACAGATGAAAGTCAAGAACAACCGGGAATATCAGGCGATAACTAAAGAAATTGAACTTCAGGAGCTTGAAGTTCAATTAGCAGAAAAAAAGATAAAAGAAGTAAAGATAAAAACAGAGCAAAAGAATACTGACATTGAAGATACAGATAAGTTGCTAAAAGAAAGAAAGGAAGACCTTAAAGGTAAACAAGATGAGCTAAAAGTAATCACTAGTAAAAGTCAGGTTGAAGAAAAAAAACTTCTCAAGAAAAGGGAAAAAGCTGAAACTACTATAGATGAAAGAATGTTACTTGCATACACAAAAATTAGAAACAACGCCCGGAATGGTTTGGCTGTGGTGAACGTACAAAGAGATGCCTGTGGCGGATGCTTTAACTCAGTACCACCTCAAAGGCAGGTTGATATAAGAGAAAAAAAGAAAATAATTGTATGTGAACATTGCGGAAGAATATTTGCGGACGTTGAACTGGTAATAGAAGAGAAAAAAATAAAAAAGACAAGGCGCGTAGCGCATAGCGCATAGCGCCCTTTGTAGAGACGTTGCATGCAACGTCTCTACAAAGGGCGCTATGCGCTCAATCAGCTTTAAAGTCAATCAATTAGCCCAATTCAAAAACAGCGCTCTTCATTGGGCTGATAAATGTTCAAACTTTGCCTTTTACGAAAATAATAACGTTTCTTCCCGGCATGGTTCGTTCACAAATATACTTGCTGTAGATATTGATGATGAAATAGATCTCCGCGAACCGGAACAGCCCTCCAAAAGTACCTATTTTGAACTATTAAAAGACTTTGTTGATAATAATAGCCATTGGTTATTTGGGTATTTTACTTATGATCTAAAAAATGACATACCAGCCTGTCAGCCAGGCAAAGAGCCACTTTCCAGCAACAATATTGATCAGGTTCAATTCCCTCCCCTGCATTTTTTTAAACCCAAACATGTTATCTTTTTTAATCAGAACGAAGTGACTATTGAAAGTTCAATAGATGCACAAGAAGTGTATGAAAAAATTTCAAATTGCCTGTCTGTGTCCCGATATTCGGGACAGGCAGGTGGATTTTCAATTTCGCCTGCCTGCCGAAGCGCTTTTTGGCACACAGGCAGGGATTTGGTAGAGACGTCCAAATTGGACGTCTCTACCAAATCCCTGCCTGCGCAGAAGCTCCCGTCCCGACAAAGTCGGGGTCGGCAGGCAGGCACAACCCCAAATACTTTTAAACTACAACAAAGAGTAAGTAAAAAAGAATACATTGAAACAGTAAAAAAAATTAAAAATCATATTATTGAAGGAGATATATATGAATTAAATTACTGTATTGAATTTTTTGCAGAAAATACAATTATTGACCCTGTTAAAACATTCTTATCTCTTAATAAATATTCCCCAATGCCGTTTGCAGGTATTTATAAGCTTGATGATAAATATTTATTATGTGCTTCGCCTGAGAGATTTTTAAAAAAAATAACCGATATCAATTATCAAACATCCAGACTCATATCACAGCCAATAAAAGGTACGATACAAAGAGGCAAATCTTCCGCAGAAGATGGAAAATTAAAACAAAAACTACGCTATGATGAAAAAGAGCTGGCAGAAAACATGATGATCGTTGACCTTGTAAGAAACGACCTTGCCAGAAGCTCAAAAACCGGGAGCGTTCATGTGGATGAACTGTTTGGAATTTACAAATTTAAAAACCTTTTCCAGATGATATCTACTGTTACCTCAGAGCTTAAAGACGACTGCCATTTTATAGACGCCATCAAAAACGCCTTTCCTATGGGCAGCATGACAGGAGCTCCAAAGATCAGGGCTATGCAATTAATTGAGCAATATGAGAAAACCAAAAGAGGCCTTTTCTCTGGCTCAATGGGATATATAACTCCGAGCCACACAAACAGCCCCCCTGAAAAGGAGAAACGGGGAATCGGAGAAACGGAGAACAGGGAAAAGGGAGAAACGGAGAATGGGGGAAACGGAGAATCGGAGAAACGGGGCAGGCAATTCACCGATTCACCCATTCACCCATTCACCGATTCGGTAAGGGATAGTGGCGGAAGGGATTTACGGGGGGCTTGCAGGGATTTTGATTTTAATGTGGTTATACGCAGTATACTCTATAATCAGGCAACAAATTATCTTTCCTTCCAGGTAGGAAGCGCTATTACCTATGATTCAATTCCTGAAAAAGAATATGATGAGTGTTTGCTGAAGGCGAAGGCTATTATGAATACGCTTTTAACAAGTGTGGAACAATAAAAAAATAGTATTAACGTTTGCTTTTTAAATTAGAAACATTTACCTTTGTAATTCTAAAAAGTAAAACAATCACTAAAAAACCAACAATGATGAAAAAATTAATTTTAGCAATCGCATTATTTGCCTTTATCAGTGCAGGTACAGCTAATGCTGCAATCTCTGTATTTTCTGGCAATACTACTGAAGTAGTTAAAGGTGACAAAGACAAGGAAAAAAAGAAAAAGAAAAAGAGAAAAGAGAAGAAAGCAGCAGCTACTAAAGATAAAAAGTGTTGTTCAAAGGATTCAAAGAAGAAGTGCGGCTTTAAACTTTTTTGTTCTCCTAAAAGCTGTACAAAAAAGCAATCTACTAACAAAGAAGAAGTTCAGTAATCTTTGATCCATTAAAGGCGCCTCACGAAAGTTTAACCCCGACAAAGTAGGGGTATGTGGGAAAAAAAGTCTTCTGTGAATCAGAAGACTTTTTTATATAGCGAATATTTATGATCCTATCAATCGTAGCTGTTATAGGGATAATCCTTGTCAGTATCTACGATTACCGGAAGAAAAAACAACAAGAGCAATCCAAATAATGCGTCCGTATTTAGAATTAATGGATCATATCCTTCAGAATGGGATAGAAAAAGAGGATAGGACCGGCACAGGTACCCTTAGCGTATTTGGTTACCAGATGCGTATTAAATTAAAAGACGGCTTCCCGCTACTTACTACCAAAAAACTTCATATACGATCTATCATTTACGAGTTATTATGGTTCTTAAAGGGAGATACAAATATTAGATATTTGAATGAAAATGGTGTGAAAATATGGGATGAATGGGCTGATGAAAATGGTGATTTAGGGCCAGTTTACGGTTATCAATGGCGATCATGGCCTGTTGAAGATGGTAAAGCTGTTGATCAAATAATCCATGCAGTTGATCAAATAAAAAACAATCCCGATTCACGCAGAATTATCGTAAACGCGTGGAATGTCGGTGAAATTAATAAGATGGCATTGCCGCCCTGCCATGTGTTATTTCAATTTTATGTTGCAGATGGAAAACTTTCCTGTCAATTATATCAAAGAAGTGCAGATGTATTTTTAGGTGTCCCCTTCAATATTGCTTCTTATGCCTTATTAACTATGATGATGGCCCAAGTCTGTGATCTTCAGCCCGGTGATTTTGTTCATACCTTTGGTGATGTACACCTTTATCTTAACCATCTTGAACAAGCTGAATTACAGCTTTCAAGAACCCCTCGTCCTCTACCTGAAATGAAAATAAATCCTGAAGTGATATCTATTTTTGATTTTAAATATGATGATTTTACTCTTGTTAATTATAATCCACATCCACTTATTAAAGCCGAGATTGCAGTGTAGGATTTAGAGGAGAAAGGAAATAGAGGGAATAGGTAACTGTTCACATTAATAAGAACCAAGTCCCAAATTTCAAGCCCCAAATTCAAAGGGGAAAAAAGACCATGTATATTATCACTTAATACAAAACCCGAACATCTCTTTTTTTCTTCCTCTTGGGACTTGGGGCTTGGAATTTGTACTCAATTAACTATGTGAATGGTTACATTAAATCTAACATTCCAGCATCCCCTATTCCCCTATTCCCTTATTTCCTTATTTCCTTATTTCCTTATTTCCTTATTTCCTTATTTCCAGCAAATTCATCGGATGACCCAAACGCACAACCTGGAGAGTCATCCGATGATAACCACCCCTTGTCATAGTCATTGTCATTGTCTATTGTCATATTGTCTACTGTCTATTGCCAACTGCCAACTGCATTTCCATATTCCCTTATTCCCTTATTCCCTTATTTCCCCATTTCCCTATTGAGCAAGTACTTTTTTGTTTATAACTTCACTGCCGGAAATTATCTGTAACAGGTAAATACCTTTTGCAAATCCTGTCTTTAAGTTTGATAAGTCAAATTGCTTACGATATGTACCGGAAAATCCAATGAAGCTTTCTCTATAGATGGGACGTGAAGTTACATCATACAAAGTGATTTCAATATTTTGTGTTTCAGGCACATTAAATTCTACTGCAAATTCTCCCGAAGTCGGATTTGGGTAAATCTTCAGTTCATTTACCTCTGTTTCCATACTTAATAAACTGCTGTTAATTCTACTGCCATTTCCACTTCCTTTAGAAGTGTATTTTATGGTAACATAATCATTATATGAACTGTTTCTAACGCTACCACTTACATATACATTTTTCCCAGAAGCATCAACAGCAATGGCAGCAGCATCGTCACTTTGATTCATGCTTCCATTATATCTCATCACCCATTCTTCCGCGCCATTGGCATTGAATTTTACAGTGGCAATATCATAATTCGTACCGGATCCATAACTGCTTCCGGTTACGTATACGTTTCCGTCAGCATCCAAAGTCATAGCTTTAGCATGATCGCCAGGCACACACCAGTAGCCCACTGCTCCGGGGTTAGATGGTGTATTACTTGAACACCATGATCCATCATAAATTGCTGCCCATTCCTGAGCTCCAACTGAATTGTATTTTACGATTAGATAATCATCATTGTAAGTGTTATAGGTACTTCCTGCAACATAAACATTTCCAGCGCCATCCACGGCTATACCTGCCGGCTCCTCATTGGCAGCACCGTTATAAACCGCACTCCATTGTTTTGCTCCGTTGGCATTATATTTTACGGTTATATATGCAATAATGGTATAGTTTCCGTTTGTATAAACATGACTTTCTCCGGTAATATAAACATTACCGATATTATCGAGAACCATGGCGGTAGCTTTATCCAAAGCAACTCCGCTCATATCACTTCTGCCCCAGATAACTGATCCGCTGGAGCTATATTTCAATGTTGTTAAAGAGCTGTTTATTTGCCCTGTAACATAGATGTTGCCGGCATCATTGATAACCAAATCAGAGGCAGCATCATTGCCGTTATTACCATTGTTCCTTTTTACCCATTGCTGTATTCCGTTGGCATCGTATTTCACAGTGGCCCAATCGTAAAGTGTTCCCGTTCCGTAACTATTTCCAGTTACGTACACATTTCCGGAATTGTCAACACCTATGGCCTTTGCATAATCATTGGCATTGCCGGTTCCATTATAGGTTGCCACCCATTGCTCTACTCCCTTAGAATTGTATTTTATGGTGGCATAATCATAATTTCCGTTCTCAATACAGACCGCCCCGTCTTGTACCCCGTCTTGACACATCTCATAAACAACGTCCATTAGCATTGCCCAGTCTACTGTCCCCACTTCTACCAAAGATAATATCCAGCCCATAGAAGCTGCGGCATCCTCTATCTGGCATTGTGTATAATTCTCACACGAATAGGGAGAGGAAGAACCGTTATAACTTTTCCCGGTCACATAAACATTCCCGTTGTCATCAACGGCTATGGCAATAGCTTCGTCATCGCCATATGCAGTTCCATTATAGGATGCCGTCCAGCGCTCTATACCGGCAGAATTGTATTTTACGGTGGCATAGTCGTAATTGCTGCCGTTATAACTTTTCCCGGTCACATAAGAGTTCCCTTTGTCGTCTATGACCATAGCCAATCCTTTATCAGATCGACCGGCATTACCATCATAGGTTGATACCCATTTTTCAGAAAGTTGGGCAAAACTTTGCAAAGTCAGACCAATACCTATTAATACTCCCATTAATGGCTTTGCCTGATTGACAAAAGTTGTCACGAATAATTTTTCAAGTGTTTTCATTTGTAAATAGTTTTAGTTAGTGTTTGGTTGCATAGGTGTTTATGCACGTGATCACATTTGATCTCATCAACACACGATACGTGAACACCTAAATAATTGATTGGCAGTTCCTAAAAAATCAGGGGGTTTGAATCAGTCTGCTATTGATTGGATAGTTCCTAAAAAAACTATAAGAGGGTTTTGAATCAGTCAATCCATTGATTGGAAGGAGGGTTTTTTATCGGTCTTCCATCGAATTTTTTAAATCGGGTGCAAAGGTATAAATCTTTATTTTATAATCCAAATTTAATTTTAAAAAAAATAAAATTATTTCAAAATATTATTAACAATAAGCTCCAAAATCTCAGAATCAGTTCTGAATTTTTTTATAAACTGTATATGTTCTACCGGTTGAATAGCATTGACATTACTGGTAAATACATGATCTGCATTTAATAATACTTTTTTGGGGGCCAACACTTCCTCAACCTTTATATTTAATTCCCTGGCTGTGTCAATAATATTTTTCCTCATCACCCCCTCAACACATCCGGATTTTATTTTGGGTGTAAACAGTATGTCGTTTTTAATCCAGAAAATGTTAGAATCGATACATTCAGCAACATTATCGTTAATATCCAGCAATATCATATCATCAACCCCAAGTTGGTTTTTTTCAAAACCTGCCTGGATGTAAGGTAATGCATTGCAGGTCTTGAATCTGGAAAAGATTGAATAGTGTAATTTATAACCATAAAAAAATAATATATTGTTTTTGACTCTGTTCGCTGAAGGCTGCGCATTGGTAGCAGAAATAAAAAAATCAATTTCAGTACCGTCAGGAGTATAACCAGTCTGGCATTTATCATTTTTTCTCCAAACCTGTATTTTTACCCTTGCATTTTTCCCAATATTATTGATTTTAATAATTTTATAAATTGTTTGGCTTAGATACTGAAGTGTAAAATTTGAAGGTGGATATAACGACAAGGCCAACATTCCAATACAAAGCCTTTCAAAGTGGTCGGGAAGGAAAAGTATATTATTGTCTTTTACCCGTATGGTTTCAAAAAGACCGTCACCGTATAAAAATGATCTGTTAAACAAACCAATATTCAGGTCTTTTATTTGAATAATATCAAAGTTGTAGCAGAGGTGCATTGTCAGAGGATTATAGCAGGTGCTTGATGTTAGCTCTACTTCAGCGCTTAGCACTGGACCAATTAAGAAATAACTTCTGCCTAATTTCCAGTTTTTTCAGTTTTCAGTTACCAGTTTTTCGGTTATTCAGTTGTCTGTTCTCAGCTTTTCAGTAATACAATCAGCTAACGGTTTGTGCAAAAATTGCAGGGCTTTAAGACCTGCGTGCCTGTCCACCGGGAAGAAAGCTGCAAAAGAGCAACGAACTCTCGTGAACCACTGTCAGCCCTGTGTTTTTTGCATTTTGTTGGCGTGTCGTGCTTTTTTATTTTCTGTTTTTTACTATCTTTTCGAAGTATTCTTTGATGACCTCCGCTTTTTTGTCGAATTGGAATTCTTTTACATTCTTCTTTGATGGAAGTTTAGCTGGAAACGCAAGGAGACATTTTTGCCCCATGTTCTCGAATTCTCTCCATTTCTTCTTTTTTGAACCTTTTTTATTCCAATGGGCCTTTTCCCGTTCATATTCGACAACACCTTGAAGAAGTCCCCAAGCTTTTCCAATAGGGTTCCACCAAAGTTCAATTTTTTCTCTGTCTGAAACAAGTGGTGTACGATGGCAGAATTCGTCCATCTTACGACATATTATTCCAATATCGTCTTCCAATTTACTAATGATTGGATATGTTATTTTTTCGTGATCTTTTTCGATTAGCATATTGAAAACATTTTTTCTGGCTTCTGCAAATCTATAGTCGGTAAATATCCGTTGTAAGTTATTGAATACCTGTGATCGCAACTGTACAACTGCATAGATGATACCTCCGATGGTTACAAGAGCACCTACAGCAGTCCAGAATGTCTGCCAATTAATATCACAAAAGCAACAATCAAAAAAGTACATATGTAGGGATATTCTTTATTGATCTGTATTTGGTGAGGCGTACTTTTTTTCTGTATCCTCAATTATCTCGAACTTCTCTGATTTTGAAATCTTGTCCTGTCCGTCTGCCGTTATAGTGAAGTTGTAGATGTACATACCCACAGCTAATTTGTCTCCCTCTTTCTCAACTGTCACCACTTTTCCACCTTTGTCTGCCGTTCCTGTTTTTTTGTAAACTGTCTTGCCAGACGATGCTTCATAGATTTCCATTGTCCATGTCCCAGTTATCTCGGTGGTGTAGCCCATGACGAATAGTTGTCTCTCGCCCTTGTAGAAGGAGCGCTTTATTCCTTGGAAATCATCCAAGTCCAGCCCATCATTTTCAAAGTCCTTTGACCAGTTACAGGTATATGTTGTGACAATTTCGTGCTTGAACTTGTCGCTTTTAATTAAGATGCCATTGATGAAAACCGTACAGTTTTGACCATTTATAAAACGTTGGTAAGGAACCACATTATAGTTGCCAAGAGTGTAAATACCTTGATTTTGTAGAGGACAGCATTTCTTTAATTTTCTTTCATAAAGAGCATTACTGTGTATTAATACTTCATTAGAAAACACTTTTTTCAGTTTACGAGATAATTCATTAGGATATTCATTTTTTGACACAATTGCACCTTCATGGCAGATCTTAGCGTAGATATTCCCTATCCCTTCACAATAAATCAACTTAAGAAATATTTCTTCTTCAGATATATCATTGCTACCAGCTATTTCTTTAATCGTTACCTTGCTTTCATTCAAAATGTATTCAGTTAAAATCTCCTCTTTCTCAAATCTGTACTCTCTTTCTAATTCTGTCCAGTTGTAAGCTGGCAATGTGCTGTTTTTTATTTCTGGCTGAACTGTCTTTGCTTGATTCACGAGTCCTGCCGAAATGGGATAGATTGTCCCGTTATACAACAGATATACGTTTCCTTGCTGGTCGGAGTAAACTGTCCCTTGGTTACCACTGTTTGTATTGATTACAATTTCACTTCTCCCTGCTTTGGCAACATTCATGTGGTGCTTTCTGTGGGCTGTAATACTCAACAGGTTTCCGAGTACGTTCAATGCAGCCGCTTCTGTTGCATTGGTTCGGTTAGCCGTCTTTGGGTTGGTCAATAAGAAGTCAATTACTCCTGCTCCCAAGGTCTCCAGCTCTTGCCCGTACGAAGCCGTCAAGATGAGAAGTGTTGTCAAAAGTGTCGCCAGTTTTTTCATGGTATGTCGTTTTTGTTAGAACTGTCGGTCGTCCTGTTTGCATGCACGCCAACGTTAAGGATTGTATGCGAAGTTGAGCTGTAAATTTAAGCAAAAATCTAAAATAAAAGCGATGAAGTTTTATATAAATGTGAGGTATGCTATTTTCCAAGCTCAATTTCGCATACTACTGTATAAACCAAATATTTGGTTTATTTACCTTATGTTACCAGGTTTTTATATGGTTTATATAACCAAATAAGAGGAATAAACCATGTAAAAAATCACAATCTATCAAGCTTAAAGGTGATTATTTGAGGGCTTATTTGTGTCAAATAACATCTACCATCAAGTTTCTACAAACAACAACCTGGAAATAAACTACGCTTGAATTCCTTTCAAATTCTCCAGTATTTCCTTTATTTTTCCGGATGGTCTTGGGGCATTTGCATCTATAATTTTACCATCATTATCTATCAATAAAAATCGTGGAATAGAATTGATCATGTAATCTTTTGTAATGGCAGACCAACCTAACGCAAACAACTGGACTCCTTTCATCTCTTTTTCTTTCACCATCTTTTCCCAGGGCTCTTTGGTATTATCAACAGATACACTTACGAATACAATATTTTCATTTTCTTTGAAATGTTCCTGTAGTTTTTCCAGGTGGGGCAATTCAGCTTTGCAAGGGCCGCACCACGTAGCCCAAACATCTATGTATACAAATTTACCTTTAAAATCACTCAGTGAGATGGTATCTCCATTAATATCAGGATATGAAAACAGAGGAGCAGGCTTACCTTCAGCGAGCTTTTGCCATTTACTATATAGCTCTTTGACCTTTGTTAGGTACTTTTGATCGGTACAGTTTTTAACAAAGTCAGCCATTAATGCTTCCGTGTTTTTTATACCCTCATATTTAATCTGTGCGCCCATCAAAGTATACAGCATATAATTCTTTATTGTTTCATCGGTGAATATTTCCTTTGTTAAACGTAATTTAACTACAGTAAGTGCATTGTCAATATCTTTCAATGTAGAATCTTTTTTAAATTCATCATTGGCTTTTTTATCGAGATAAGATTTTAAATACATAGTATAAAATCCCAAATCAATTAATTCGCCATCGTTTAAATTCAATTGGGTTAGGAACGAGTAATAGTCTTCGCCAAGGTTAACTGAATCTTTTTTCGAAAAACGTTTATAGTAATCAGGATAGTTCATCAGCATCCATGCTCTTGAATAAAGAATGTCGGCCTGTTCGAATTTTTTGAATTTTTCACTAATATTTTGATTGCTATTTAAAAACTTTTTTAAATGATTTTCTCTTACATTTTTTACAGAATCTGCTCTGGCTATAAATTGTTCCTTTTCAAGAGAATAAAGCTGGGGATAACCGATCGCGTTTAGTTTTTCTTCCAGTAATACTTTTTTTGCCAGGTAATTATTTACCTCTGCTCCTTTGCCGTTATATTGAATGGTTTCATCAAACTTTTCAATGTTGAGGCTTATATATAGGCTATCACCAGGCGTTAAGAACAGATCAGTATGTTCCCTGCCATGATAAAATTTAAAATAACCGGCTTTCTCCAGTTCAAAGCTCGATATAAACTTTCCATTCTCATCAACATTGATAGAATCAATAACTACTGTTTCGTGTTCTTTAGTACCCCGGATAAGAATCAGATCAGATTTAGGGTTTTCAATAGTGCCGCTTATGAAAACCGGGGTATTGGGTTTTTCTGTTTGACTGCAGGCAGCTATTACCAGCGCGCAAAATAAATACAATAACTTTTTCATTTTGATAATAATTTTTGGTAACTAATTTGGTTGTTGCGCAATATTAAATTTTTAAATTGCTATTTGCAAATTTAATAACGAATATTTTTGACATTATAGACAAGCACTAATTAGTCATGCCTTACAAAGCCGAATATAAAAAATACTCCCTTCATTTTAAATTTAAAGCCCGTACATCAAGGGATGTATTAAAATGCAGAGATACTTATTTTATCAGGATTTTTGATACCATAGATCCAGGAACCGTTGGAATAGGGGAGTGTGGCGTGTTAAAAGGTTTAAGCATTGATGACAGACCTGATTTTGAAGAGAAGTTACAGGAAATTTGTAAGAAGATTCAATCATTGTCATTCGTTAATTGTCCGTCAGATGTTGATGAGGTAGTAAGTGATCCGGATCTAAATTATTATCCTTCAATAAAATTTGGTATTGAAACAGCATTTTTAGACCTTTTGAACGGGGGAGTACGCCTGATTTACGATACACGTTTCACCAGGGGGGAAGATGCGATACCCATTAACGGTCTTATCTGGATGGGAGATAAAGATTTTATGCGCAGGCAAATCCGGGAAAAAATAGAACATGGATTTAATTGTATTAAAATAAAGATTGGCGCTATAAATTTCCGCCAGGAATGTGAATTGTTGAAAGATGTCAGGAGAGACTACAGCTCAAAAGAGATCATTTTGCGGGTGGATGCCAATGGCGCTTTTTCGAACGATCAGGCATTGGAACGATTGAATACCTTATCTGAATACGATCTGCATTCAATAGAACAACCTATTAAAGCGGGAAAATCGAAAATCGAAAATCGAAAATCGATCCCGGGTACTCGGGACGAAATTTTATATCACAATTGGGAAAATGTGGCTAAGTTATGTGCTGATACACCAGTGCCTGTTGCCTTAGACGAAGAATTGATTGGAGTTAATGATCAAGAAATAAAAAAAATGATGCTTGAAACAATTATGCCTCAATATATCGTGTTAAAACCGACCCTGCTGGGCGGATTTCAATCTACAAAAGAATGGATTGAAATAGCTGAACGATTGGAGATAGGCTGGTGGATCACTTCTGCCCTGGAGTCAAATATCGGGTTAAATGCTATCAGCCAGTTTACAGCTAATCTCCTCGTCAGACCACTAAGGGCAGGCAAAAAGGCTGGAAAGTGGTCTGACGGGTATCATCATAATACATTACACCAGGGATTAGGAACGGGACAATTATATCATAACAATATTCCATCGCCACTGAAGATTGAAAAGGGATGTTTGTACTTTGATCAAAATTTGGATTGGGATGTTAATTCAATTCTAAAATAAAAAAAGCGGGTCTAATAGACAAAAGGTGGTTGGTAAAATCACTTCAAAAATAGTAATATTATAAGTAATGTACAAAAAATGTGGG
>VRUD01000053.1 GCA_019456305.1 Cytophagales bacterium
AAATTTAAAACCGGCCCGGCACGAATTGCGCTGGGTGCAGAAAAAGAAAACAATTTTGAACTAGGGGTAGCCATTGTGCCTGTAGGGATCAATTATTCTAACCCCCACAGATTTCAAAGCGAACTGTTTGTAAATTTTTCAAAACCGATTGATATTTCTCAGTTCTTTGATCTGTATAAAAAGGACGAATTCAAAGCAGTAAGAGCCCTTACCAGACATATCAAAGAGCGCATAGCAGCGCATACGATAGATATTGAAAATGAAGCATTGGATGAATTGGTCAAAAACATTGAAGTTATTTACAAAAGCCGTTTGAAAAAAGAATTTGGCGTATCACCAGATGAAAAAGAACGTGATTATCTGCTAACAAAGGAGATCGTAGAAGCTGTACTTCATTTTCAAAGGCAAGACCCCAAGGGTGTTGAGAAAGTAAAGCAAAAAATACAGCGATATACAGATGACCTGAAAAAACTCGAACTAAAAGATCATTTGCTTAAAAAAGCTTCTCCCGGCCCTGAACAAAGTGAAGGGAAGGGAACCCGAAAAGGCTCACTATTGCTATATAGTCTCAAAACAATCGTCTATTGGTTACTTGGCTTCCCGTTTTATCTGTATGGACTTATAAATAACTACCTGCCCTATAAAATCCCGGGTTTCCTTGCTAATACCCTAACTAAACGTGAAGATTTCTACGGTTCGATTACGATGACAACAGGAATATTTACCTTCTTATTTTTTTATACAATACAAATATGGCTGGTTGCCTTATATATCCCGCTGGTTATTGATTCTACCTGGATTTTTCCCGGGTACTCCCCCCCGAGTTACTCAGGGGGACAGGCGGGATGGATTTCAATTGTATATGCTATTTCCTTGCCTTTTAGCGGCTTTTTTACCTGGCATTACTGGAAGTGGCTTATAAAAATTCGCAGAAGCTGGTTATTTATTTCTTTATTTTACCGGGAAAGCACGCTTATAGCAAAATTGATAAAACAACGGGAAGAAATTATCAATGCGCTTGAAAATGCCAAGCAAGAGTATTTAGATAGTAACTCAAACAACTTGTCCCGAGAACTCGGGATTCATGTTGAGCAAAAAGCAATACGATAGGGAAATAGAGGGAATAAGGAAATGCAGTTGGCAGTTGGCAATAGACAGTAGACAATATGACAATAGACAATGACTATGACAAGGGGTGGTTATCATCGGATGACTCTCCAGGTTGTGCGTTTGGGTCATCCGATGAATTTGCTGGCAATAAGGCAATAAGAAAAAAAGGAAATAGGCTCTTGAAAGAGCATTATAACTAAATTTTTTCTAAGACTTTACACGTAATTTAGTACGTTCACAATAGATTTCCCCGAAGGGCTTTTTTTAAAGTGAAGTCTTGGAAAAAATTTAGACTCTTAAGTAGTCATTATTAATAATAACAAAAAAAAAATGCTAAGTAAATTTAAAAACATATTATCCAATCTTAATTCTTTTATTCTAAGTATTTCCTCTATTGCCTTTATTTCCTCTATTTCCTTTATACCTTCTTTGAGAGCACAACCATTCGTGGATATATTGAATATCCAGTATCAGCGTTTTCCGGGGGCGCCTTATGATAGCGCCAATGCCAGCCTTATAACTGAACAGGTCACGGCCAATCTCTTTCTTCCCTTGCAATTGAAAAACAAGGATGTAATTGTACTTGGCAGCTCATTTGATAAATTCAGATTCCGATACTGGGGTGCATCCGATTCAATAAGATCAAAAACATGGTTATATGCTACCTCCTTGCAATTAGGTGGTATTAAACAATGGAAGGATGGAAAATGGAGCGCCTTGATGCTAATTATCCCCCGGATCAGCTCTGACTGGAAAAAACTATCTAAAAAACACTATCAGTTAGGGGGCGTGGTGTTATTTACTTATACAAAAAACAGTACATTGAAATATAAATTTGGCTTATATTACAATCGCGAATTTTTTGGCAATTTTTTCATGCCCCTGGCAGGATTTGAATGGAAAGTAAACGAAAAACTAAATATATTTGGCGTGCTGCCCGGAAGTATGAATGTTGAATACAAGCTGAATAAAAGTCTTTATACTGGAATAGCCTACAAATCAATTACAACTTCGTACAGGCTAAGTGACTCAACAAATAATTATTATGTCAGGGAGGGTCACCGGTTTTGGGGGCATTGGCAGTTGAAAGGTTTTATTAATTATTATGCAGTTAAAAATGTAGCCTTGTTCGCTGAATTTGGCGGTACATCCTGGCGGAGATATGAAGTATATAAAAATGGCAGGGAAAACAAAAAAGATCCGGTAACGGAACCAGGATCGTTTTACCCGGTTTACAGGAACTTTAAGAATGGGGTGTTTTTTAATGTTGGGATAGCGTTGAGGGTGAGATTAGAAAATTAATAATTATTATATTATTTGTAAATAATTCATTTAATCTTACTTTTGCAAATAGTAGTATACTACTATTATTATCAATATTTATAGTATTATAATACTATTATTTATTAATATCATTAGTATTTCGATACTGAATCTTTATTGAAGTTATAATAATGTTAGATGAACTATTATTATTAAGCCAGAATTTTATTAATATATACAATAAAAAGTATATACGTTATTTTTTAAAAACGAATGCCTTATCTAATCGTTTTTCTATTATTACCGGGCAAAGAGGAATAGGTAAAACTACAACAATGATCCAATATATTTTATTGCGATATGAAGAGGACACATACACATCAAAAGCGCTTTATATTCAGGCCGACCATTTCGTTGTTGGCAAGTATTCATTATATGAAATAGCCGAAGAGTTTTATAATTACGGGGGAGAATTGATTTGTATTGACGAAATTCATAAATATCCTAATTGGGCAAAAGAGATAAAAAGTATTTTTGATACATTCACAAAATTGAAAATAGTAGCTTCAGGAAGCTCAGCTATGGAAATTACTAAAGCCAGCCATGATTTAAGCAGAAGGGCAGTAGGATACAAAATGTATGGATTTTCATTAAGGGAATATTTAGAATTGACCTTAAGTATAACGTTAAATAAGTATTCTTTAGAGGAAATATTAAAAGATCATCAAAAAATTGCCAATGCTGTTTTAAAGAAGATAAGCGGTAAAGGGAACAAAATTCTATCTTTGTTCAAAAGCTATTTAGAATTTGGGTATTATCCTTACTATTTGGAATTTCCTGATATAAATCATTATTATATAACTTTAGAACAAAATATTCACGCTACTTTAGAAAATGATCTGGTAAATATCTATCCACATTTAACTGGCAATAGTATTAAGAAAATAAAGAAATTACTTTCAATAATAGCTTCATTAGTACCATTTACCCCGGATCTTAAAAAACTAAAATTATTATTGGATATTGGAGACGAAAGAACGCTAAAAGTTTATCTAAAATATTTAGAAGATTCAGGGATCATACTGATGACAAGTAAAGGGAAAAAAGGGTTTAAAGAGTTGGAAAAACCCGAAAAAATTTACCTTAATAACACTAATTTGATCTATTCACTTACAACAGCAAATAACGTAGAGATTGGCAATGTCAGGGAAACTTTTTTTATAAATATTTTTAATGCTCAACATAAAATTTCCACCCCTGAAAAAGGAGATTTTCTCGTTGATAATAAATATACTATTGAGGTGGGGGGTAAAAGTAAAGATTTTGCACAAATTAAGAATATTAAAAATTCATTTCTAGCAATAGATAATATTGAGATCGGGATTAGCAATAAAATCCCTCTGTGGTTATTTGGATTTTTATATTAACTGAGTAATATTGCTGGAAGTTTTCGGTTTTTACAGAAACTAATAAAAAATAGATGCTTTATGGCAACTAAATTGCCAGCAATTAAGCAGCGAGTTTAAACCTATGAGATTAGAGACGCCCAAATTGGGCGTCTCTAATCTCATCACAAACCATTTAACCATATAGCCATATAACCATTTGTTGATTAATAACGAAAGAATCTATTTATTACAAATTAATGTTGCAAAACTAAATTGTTGCTACACTATCGGTATGAGAAATGTTGAGTTTGTAAAAGATTGTAATTATTAATAATTATGCTCTTATCTATCTTTCAATCCCTGTTTTTCATCTTTTTCCCCGCTGTAATTATCTGGGGGACTAAACGCAGTAAGGTCTTGAACTGGTTGAGCCCGGTTGTGCTATGTTACATGACAGGTATGATACTGGCCAACATTAAATTTGTGCAGTTTGATAAAACAAGTTCCGAATATTTATTATTTATTGCCTTGGTTTTAGCTTTACCCTTGCTTCTTTTTTCTACTGATTTTATCAAATGGCTAAGCTATTCCAAAAAAACAATATTTTCCTTCTTGTTTTGTATAGTGGGCGTATTGATAAGTTCAATAGCAGCTTCATTTATTTTTACAAATGATATAGATTTGGCTGAAAACTGGGAAATATCAGGCATGTTGATAGGAGTTTATACAGGAGGCACGCCAAATATGTCTGCTATAGGATTGTCACTTCATAAGCAAGAGATCATTCCCCTGCTCAATACTACCGATATACTTATGAGCAGTGTTTATTTTATATTTTTGATGTTGTTGGCTCAGCGCCTGTTGCTTAAATTCCTTCCTGCTTACAAACCTGTCAATGCGCATAGCGCAGAGCCCCGCCAGCTGGCGGGGCATGGCTCAGAGCCCATGTCTGAAAGCATGGATGATAATAAAGAGCCCGGAATTGTCAGTACGGAAAGCTTTAGCCAGAGTAAAGGGAAAAGGAATGGCAAAGTCCCCCCTTCCCCGATTGCATCGGGACAGGCGGGGGGATTTAGGGGGGCTTTTAAAAAAGTTTCTTTTTCCATTTTTCTATCTTTAATTATTTTTGGTATTGGATATGGTTTAGCTTTTTTCCTTAAATCAATGGGAATACATTACGAAGAAGTTTATGAAGAAGTTACGCAAACCGTAAATAAGCAAGAATCTACCATAATAATAATTTTAACGGTTACAACCCTTGGAATAGCAGCTTCATTTATGAAAAAGATACGCAACCTGAAAGGCACTTTTGAATCAGGAGAATATTTGATGTTTATTTTTTGTATTACAGTAGCCAGTCTTGCAAACTTCAGTGATATTTTCAACGCGGGTACATTTTTATTGTCTTATGTTGCTTTTGTGATGGTAGGAGCGTTGTTCATTCATTTTTCTCTAGCTGCCATTTTTCGTATTGATGCAGATACGGTAATTATTACTTCAACTGCAGCCATATTTGGCGCACCTTTCATAGCGCCCATTGCTAATATATTGAAAAACCGGGAAATATTGGTTGCCGGGCTAACCACAAGCCTGGTAGGGTATGCACTGGGTAATTACCTTGGAATTGCTGTACATGATTTGCTAAAATATTTTCAAAATTAACAATCCGATGCCAATATACAAATGGATACTAACCTGCCGGCAGGCAGGTAATACGAATAAAAACCAGTATATAGTACTTGTTTGCGTAAATTATTGGTATCTAATTTATAATTTTATCTAACCCCGTTAGATATTTAACCTTACAAATAGGGAATAATATTCAACAGAGTTCCTTTTTTATGAAAACTTCAATAATAATATTAATAATATATCTAATGGGATCTAACGGGGCAAGCTGTTTATTTGCCACAGACCCTCCCCCTATAATAATAAATGATACCACCACGCATTATCTGCTTGGCAGCAATTTCTCATTACTTAAAGACAAAGAGAAAAAGTTAACGATCAGGGATATTATTTCCCCTGCATTTAAACAAGTATTTGTTTACAATGAAAAACAGAGGTTTAATTTCGGGCATGCCAATGCAGCTTACTGGATCAAATTTAAGGTCAAAAATGCCACAAGCGCTAAAATAGATCTATTTCTTGAAATTGATTACCATCTGATAGATAAGATAGATTTATATATACTTCAAAAGAATAATACCTTCATAGTAAAAAAATCAGGGGATCAAATTCCCTTTCATCAGCGGGAAATTCACCATCGAAAACCGCTGTTCAGGTTAACATTAAACGCCCATCAACAACAAACATACTATCTTAAAGCAGAAAACAATGGGGGAACGTTAAATTTACCCATTTCATTTTGGGTCCCTGAAGCTCACACTCAAAAAGATTATAAAGAACAATATATACTGGGCATTTATTACGGAGTATTGGCAATAGTTTTGCTTATTAATTTATTTTTGTTCAGAACACTAAGAGACAGAACATACCTTTATTATGTATTATATATATTTTGGATGGTGATCGCACAATTATCTTTAGATGGCTTTGCCTTTCAATATTTTTGGCCTAATTTTTCCTGGTTATCCAATCACATAATTCCTCTCTCCGCATGTCTTTCATATTGCTTTTTTATAAAATTCGCTCAATCATTCTTACATTCAAAATATTATCAACCAAAAATTGATAAACTATTATCTATAATATTGGTGCTTGTCATTTCTATACTTTTTATCTCTTTATTAAATAATCCCTTTTATGCTTTAAGTACTGTATTGATTGACTTTATAATTCCTATTATTGGCATTATAATACTAATAGCTGCCATATCTTCCCTGAAAACGAATTTTAGAGTGAATGTCTATTTTCTTTCCGGTTTTTTGATCCTGTTAATTGGCGTCAACGCCTTTATACTTAAAGAAAACGGGAAATTGCCTGGTTTTTTTCTTACAGACTATGCGATGCATCTTGGCACATCGCTGGAAGCTATTATGTTATCATTTGCCCTGGCAGTGCGTTTCAAGGTTTTTAAAGAAGAAAAGGAAAGGGCCCAGGTAGAAACCGTACTCCAGTTAACAAAAATGAACAAATTAAAAGATCAGCTTAATAAAGAGTTAGAACAAAAAGTACTGAAACGCACAAAAGAAATCAAACACCAAAAAGATATAATAGAGCAAAAGAATGAAGACATCATCGATAGTATTCGCTACGCCAAAAAGATACAGGCTGCTATCATGCCACCCATAGCTAAAGTTCAGAAAGTGCTACCCGATTCATTTATCTTATACAAACCGCGTGATATTGTGAGTGGGGATTTTTATTGGTTTGGCAGCCCCCCTGAAAAGGAGAAACGGAGAATCGGAGAAACGGAGAGAAGGAAAACGAAGCGATTCACCGATTCACCGACTCACCCATTCCCCGATTCGGGGGGAGGGCGATGTCCAGTGGACATCGAGCCAGCATTGCGGGATGGGGGCTTGGGGTTTGGGGGGGCTGGCAAAAGCAATGTGCTCGCTCATTTAGCCAGGAAGGTAAAAGGAGATTATTTTTTAACAACAGATGCAGATATCCAGATCCCTGAAAACTGGATAGAAGAAATGCTTAAAGGAATAAAAATGCAAGGATCCCGAGAATCGGGATGGATGCATGAACAAACATGCAATCATGCAACCATGCAACCATCAAAAAGTATTGGAATAGTTACAGGGGTCACTCTTATCAATGGGAACAACATATTCCACCACCTTCAGGCTATTGATTGGCTTTTTGCACTTGGGATGATCAAAGCGCTTTCAGAATTAAAAATACCCGTCACTGCCATGGGTAATAATATGCTGATCGTTAAAAAGGCGTATGATGATGTTGGCGGATATGAGTATCTACCCCCTTCTATCACAGAAGATTTTTTTCTTTTTAGAGCGATCACAAAAAAAGGATGGCAATTTAAAAACTTGTTCAATACCGGAGTCCTGGTAAAATCAGTACCACTAAGCTCAATCATTGAACTATTGCACCAGAGAAAAAGATGGATGAAAGGCGCTATGCAATTACCATTTTACCTGGTTTGTCTTCTTTTTATACAGGCATTATTTTATCCTGTTATAGTTACAGCGCTACTAACCCTCAAAGAGTTAATAACCTTACCGATCTTCATCACCATTGCAGCTTCTAAATTTTTATTACAAAGTCTTTTCATAGCTTTATTATTACAAAAATTAAAAGCAAAATATCTGCTGAAATATCTTTTAATTTATGAGGTGTATTCAAGCATTTTATCGGTGACACTCTTAATATTTTATTTTCTGCCAATAAAGGTAAGATGGAAAGGAAGGGTTTATAGCGCATAGTGCATAGCGCATAGAGCATAGAGCATAGCGCATCAAAACGTAATAAACACATTTGGCAGCAGCTTCTTCACTTTTTCTAACCCTGATTTTTTCCCTGGATTATTCCTCAGGTCCAGATAGTCTAACTTCAGCAAGTTACGCATCTGGTCAGGTAAAGTGTTAAGCTGGTTATCATGCAAATTTAGTATTTGTAAATTTTGCAGGTTGCCGATCTCAGCAGGTAAAGTAGTAAGTTTGTTATTATGCAATTCCAGTCTTCGTAATACTTCCAGCTTGCCAATCTCGGCAGGTAGAGCGGTGAGCTGATTATACTCTAATCTCAACTCTTGTAAATTCTGCAGACCACCAAATTCAGCAGGTAAAAAAGTGAGTTGATTTTTCTTCAAATCCAGTCTTTGCAAATTTTTCAGATTGCCAAATCCTGGGGGCAATTCGGTGAGTTGATTATCATGGATGGTCAACTGCTGTAAATTTTTCAGATTGCCAAATCCTGCCGGCAAAACAGTAAGCTTATTATTATGCAATTCCAGGATTTGCAATTTCTGCAGACTGCCAATCTCAGCAGGTAAACGGGTAAATCGGTTGATCCCTAGTCCTAATATTTGTAAATTTTGTAATTCACCAATTTCATCAGGTAAAGCAGTGAGTTGATTATTATCCAAATACAAAGTCTGCAAATTATCAAGCTTGCCAATCTCAACAGGTAAAATGGTAAGTTGATTAGAATTTAAACCTAATAGTTGCAAACTTTTTAGCTTTTCAATTTTATTGGGTATAACACTAAGTTGATTATCCCTCAAATATAGCACTTGTAAATTTTTTAGTTTGCAAATTTCAACTGCCAGACCGGTAAACTGATTATTTCTTAAATTTAGCTGCCTTAAATTTTGAAGTTTACTAAATTTAGCCGGCAAGGTGGTGAGCTGATTTATTCTCAAATTGAATTCCTGCAAATTTTTCAGCTTTCCAATTTTAGCAGGTAAAACGGTAAGTTTATTTTTCTCCAGGTTTAATACCTGTAGATTTTTCAGTTTGCTGATCTCAGCAGGTAATACTGTGAGTTGATTATCATGCAAATCCAACCGTTGCAGCTTTTTGAGCTTTCCAATATCAGCAGGCAACTCTGTAAGCATGTTTTTCCCTAAATTTAACTTATACACCTTTCCAGGTTCTTTTAAAGCCGCATCAAGTGATTTATATTCTTTAGCTTGTTGCAAGTGTTCTTCACTGAGCAATTTTCCCTGTCCGTTTACTTTAGATAATGTGAATGTTAAAAGTAAAGTGATAATGAGTGTCTTTTTCATCTATATATCAATATTGAGACGTGAGATTTGAGACATGAGATTTGAGGTAACTATGAGTGTTAAATTGCATAAATAATCTATAGAAAAGTTACGCAATTAGACACTATGAGTTATGACACGTCTCACGTCTCACGTCTCATATACATTACCGCTTTAATGGCTTCAACCGTGCGGGGTACGTTGGGTAAAGCAGCCTCAATCAAGGGAGGTGAATAAGCCAGGGGTGTATCCTTGCTGTTAATTTTGTGAATTGGAGCATCCAAATAATCAAAAGCATATTTTTGAATGTAATAAGCAATTTCTGAAGCTATACTTGCCAATGGCCAGGCTTCCTCTACAATAACCAGCCGGTTGGTTTTTTTTACAGAGTTTATGACACATTGATAGTCTAAAGGTCTGACTGTTCTCATATCAATAACTTCAACTGCAACGCCTTCTTTTTGCATTTCTTCAGATGCAGCAATTGCAACTTTCATCATTTTCCCCCATGAAACTACTGTTACATCATCACCGGCCTTTTTTATATCGGCAATACCAATTGGGATAAGATATTCACTTTCAGGTACTTCTCCCTTATCAGAATACATCAATTCTGATTCCATAAATATAACAGGGTCATTATCACGAATTGAAGATTTTAATAAACCTTTCGCGTCATAAGCATTGGAAGGAACAACTACCTTTAAGCCCGGACAGTTGGCATACCAGTTTTCAAAACTTTGCGAATGTTGAGCGCTTAGCATGCCTGCATTTCCAGTAGGTCCTCTAAAAACTATGGGTACTGAATATTGGCCTCCGGACATTAACATCATTTTTGCTGCTGAATTTATAACCTGGTCTATTGCTAAAAGAGCGAAGTTAAAGGTCATAAATTCTACCACAGGCCTAAGGTTATTCATTGCAGCGCCAACACCAATTCCAGCAAAGCCAAGTTCTGATATAGGCGTATCTATTACTCTTACCGGCCCAAATTCATCCAACATTCCCTGAGATACCTTATAAGCCCCATTATAGAGGGCAACTTCTTCACCCAACAGAAACACCTTTTCATCCCTGCGCATTTCTTCACACAATGCCTCTTTTAATGCTTCTCTGAATTGGATTTGTCGCATGAGTAAGTGTTAGGGCATCTCTAAAAACTACATATTTTTTAAAACACACCCCTTGCCCCTCTTGATAGAGGGGAATGTATGGTGTAGTTTTTAGAGATGCCCGTTAATAAATTGATACGTGATATCCGAAATGAAAGCAAAAAGCCCCGACCCCGAAAACTCGGAGCAGGGCTTTTTGTAAAATGACAAAGGTATTATAATAACTATTTCAAGGCATTCATGAAAGATTCAGCATCCCAATACTCTCTGAACTCTAAGTCTTTCATTGCTTTATCTACCAGCGAATCATCTAATTTTACAGCTTTCGTTAATTGTACTCCAAGCGTTTTATCATCTTTCATTCTTGCCGCAGTGATAGCAGCGCAATAATAAGCAAGCGCATTCTTTTCGTCTGCCTTAATTGCGTTTCCAAAACCCTCTTTTGCCTGAGCATAATTATTAAGCAGTAAATTTGCCAATGCTACATTGTAGATTACCTCAAATTTTGAATTATCTGCTTTTTTGAAGCTTTTGAGAGATTTCCGGTATTTCTTTTTACCTGATTTTATTTCTAATAAACCCTTTGTTGCATAAATACCTTTGGTTAATTCTTCATTAGCTTCCATTCCAACAGCTCTTGATACTGACAACAAGCCATCTGTTGTTCTGCCATTTAGCATATAAGCAAGTCCTAAATTATAATAACCTTCTGCAGATTCTTGCTTTTTATTTGCAATCTCCAGGTTGTTAATAGCTTCCAGCAGTTGTTTATCATTGTCTTTTATGGTCATTTCAACATATACTGCGCCCAGGTTATTATAAGCCTGCCAGCTATCTGTTTTATCTATGGCATTTTTATAAAGCTTCTCTTTTTCTGTAAGAGAAGGGGTTAAGGATCCTGCTTTTACGATCTCTGCATCTGTAAGATCACCTGCTTTTGCAGTGTCTGAAGCATCCAGGTCAATTTCATAATCGGCCTTAGCGGCTTTTTTTGAAACGATCTCACAACGTGCTACCCTTAAAGGCGGATAAACTTCATCCATCAATTTACTATAGAAAGAAAGTTTTTGTAACTTCTTTTCCTTTTCTTCAAATGTGCCTTCACCATCTATAATAGCATCAATTTCTGCTTTTTGTTCTCCGGAAATATCAGATTTTCCAATACCTTTTTTAAGGGATGTCCAATCTCTGATAACAGGTGTAAGCACAAACTGTATGGAACCTTTCGATTCATCCTTATAATCATATTCATCCATTTTTTGACGGTAATAGTTCTCCATTACCTTTGCACGATCACCTGCCAGGTTGGTGTTAACGGTTTCAGCACCTTCCGGAGAGTGCGAACCAATAATTGACACGGTTCCTGTAACATTTTTTTCTTCAATAAATGCGTCAAGGTGTTTGCCGTGCTCACCTTCCATTTCAGACTTCCTTAATTTGGATTTTCCTTTATCGAAGAAAAAGCTTAAGGTAGTCCTTTGAGTTTCATCAGGCATTGCCACGTCTGTATAAGCAACATAGGTGCTGGGCTGTACCAATCTTGATGTAGTAATTACCCCTTGAGCAATAGGCGCTTCAGGGCTCTTTTTGGCTTTACCACTCCCATCTGCCTTTGTCAAAACTCCCTGAATCATTACTTCTCCTCTTTGAAGTTCGGAGGAGGAATAATAAAAGCTTAAAGTTTTTGATAATTTTGGTTCTACGGTCTTACTGTCTGGAAAATTATCAAAAGTAAATTCAACACCACCTATAGGTAATGATTTACTACCATATTTGTAAAATGCTTCCACAGTGTACAACTTGCCTTTTTTTAGTATTTTAAGCGGCAAAACTGCCTCCACTTGAAAGCTTACACTATCACCATGAAGTTCAACAGGATCAGGTGTAACGGTCACTGCTTGATCTAATTTGGCACATCCGCCAAAAATTAGTGCTCCTATTGCAGTGAATACTAACGATAAATTCTTAATTTTGTCCATTGATTTAGTTATAAATTAGTTTATTGATACAATTAACTTCGTTTAAAAGTCGGGTGCAAATTTATTGCTATATATTTATTAACCAAACTTTTTTGATATTTTTTTTCATTAATACCTAAAAATTTATATTATTTGTTACTTTTGTCTAAATTTCCCCTGCGGAATGTATGATATTTTGAGAAGTAAAGCTATTTTACAGGATAAAACAGAACATAACTTCGTAAAATGAAACCACTAATTACACGAATTTAACTAATTAAGAATTACACTAATTTAATTTGTTTAATTCGTGTAATTCGTGGTTAAACATTGAGATTCCTATACAATAAATTAATTCAAATATGAAAAGACTACAAGCACTAGTTGAACTGCAGATATTTGGAGTCTGTACCAGGTTAGGAGAAAAACTGGGAATTGCTACCGGCAATATAAGGCTTTTTTTCATTTACACTTCTTTTTTAACTTTTGGATCCCCGGTCATTATATATCTTTGCCTGGCATTTATTATGAATATCAGAAAGCATTTGAGGCGAAAAAGAAGTACTATCTGGGAATTTTGAAACAGTCAGTTGATTAATAACGAAAGAATCTATTTATTACTAATTAATGTTGCAAAACTAAATTGTTGCTACACTAGTACTTAGTTCTTACAAGTTTTGGGTCAGGTTTGATAAATCCAACCCCGGTATATTGGGTAAGATATTTTCCGTATTCTTTTTGTATTCTTCTTTTATCTTAGCCTCAATATCTTCCATAGCTTTGTTAACAGCAGCGATAACAAGGTCTATTAACATATCAGAATCATCTTCTTTGATCAAATCCTTATCAATCTCAAGGTTAATTAACTTTCTATTCCCATTTATGGTGGCTTTGACCATGCCAGCCCCAGATTCTGAAGTGGTAGTAATAGCATCCAGGTTTTCCTGAACTTCTTTGAACTTGGCCTGAATTTCTTTCATGTTGCCAAGCATTTTTGAGATGTCAAACATACTATTTAAAATTAAATGTTATTGGCTTTACAATATTAATTGTTTTTTTTATAGTTATGGCTGCTTTATTATTAATATTTTCTTTGTTTCGGAAAAGTTTTTTGTGCTGAGGGTATAATAGTAAATGCCTGGCTGCAGGCTGGCAGCATTAAAGTTGATACGATGAATGCCTTTTGGCTGGTTTGGTTCATTTACCAATACTTTAACTCCCTGGCCGTATAAGTTATATATACTCAAATTCACCGGGCCTCCTTCTTTTAGCGTGTATTCTATGTTAGTAATATCAGAGAAAGGATTTGGATAGATTGAAGAATTATTTATATATTTATCTGTTACTTGCTCCTTGTCATTTTCACCAAGTTCATTTTTGGTTTCATTTTTAGCAAAAGGTGGAATGTAATTTGATATCTTTAAATTGCCTAATGCTGCACAAATGGGATTAATAGTTAGTACCGATTCCCCTCCTATTTCAGTTTCTCCTGTAACGAATATTTCTGTACCAGCTTCCATCAATAAATTACCTGAATTTGTAACTACAAAATTACAACCCGGATCACCAACTGTAATTTTACCCGGAACTTTGAATATTGCCGCTCCTGTTATATTAGTATCGCATAATACCAGATCAAGATTTGATTGATCACAAGAGATTTCAAATGGTTGAGTATATGCCAGCATATTTCCTGTACGATCATCTGACCAAACCGGGACTACTTTGCCATTGCTAATATCAATACCTAAATAGTCGCCTGCATAATGATTACTATAAATTTTGTCTCCTGACCATGCCACATCGCTAATGAGAAAATCCTCCCACATACTACCTCCATTATAAGAAACAGATACAAAAGTTGCTGTCGAATCGTTATTAATAAAAAGACGAGAATCGTAATAAATTACTACAAGTGCACCTGTAACGTCATCACAGGCTATCCATGGAAACCATTGATCTTTTCCATTGCCAACAGAATCCTGGTTCACTCTTATTGGTGAATTCCATGTAATTCCCTGATCTGAAGATTTGATCATATAAATATCTGGATCGCCAGTATTTACTCCAGGTACTCCCCTGTTTGCCCATACAAGATATATTTCACCATTTTGCTGATTTACAGACATTACAGGAAAGCTGTTGGTCCGCATGGTTTTGCCGCCACCTAATTGTGAGAAGAAACCAAATTTATCGCTTGGTTGAGCTCTTATTCCTTGAATACTATCAATAATAACTTGTGCTGTATCCCATGTAACACCTCCATCCACAGATTTTGTAAACCCGATCGCAATTTCGAGAAAAGCAGTATCAGCAATAACAGAATGATAAACAGCCCATGCCGCATACACCTCTCCGTTAGGGCCTGTTTGTATATTAACTCCCTGGTTAAGGCTTACGGGAGGAGGGAAGTTGCTACTCAAAAAAAAAGCGCCTGATGCAGGAACTAACCACGTAAGACCATCATCCGTAGAATATCTTAGTTCGATTTCTCCACTATTAGCGCCCCCAAAATGAGTCCATGCACAATAGAGATTCCCTTCATTAGGACTCATGATACTATTATCAACCCATAAATGATTTTTATCAAGACAAGCTCCCGTTGCAATTTCCACGCTATCCCAGGTTAGACCATTATCATCTGAAAATGAAATACCTTGATTACAAACAGGAGCCGTAATATAATTAACATAAAATCTGCCATTGCGGCCTATGGCTACTGCTGGATCAGCTTGACTATTATGTAGATTAGCTGCAACTCCTGACCAGCTAAAACCGCCATCAGTAGAAAACATACCATTGACACCTATATTATTAGGTGATGGCCAGCTACGGGAATTGTTAGAATTTAAAATGATATCCGGATTTACAGGACTGATAAAAACAGAATTTTCTGAAAGGGTTATATCTGCAGTATCTTTAATTAAACTATCATTAAAATTAAACGGATTAAAAACTTTTAATTGATTAGCCTGGAAATTATGCCCTTTTTTTAGTAGGGTATTCTTTATTTGAGGTTTTATTGATTTTTTATTCAAAGCCAAGCGATTTTTATAAAACGCACTACTCCATACAAGGTTATACCATTCAGGTTCATTGATAGTTTGTCCGTTCGTTATAAGATTAGAACAAATCAGAAATATCATTATAAATTTACTTTTCAACATAATACTATTATTGTCATTATTTTAATTTTATTAATTTAATGAGATCAAAATATGTCTTCATATCATAACAATTCTGACACCCACCAGCACTAATACGAACCACAATGGTGTCAGTTGGCTGTGTTGATATTGTATCGGTTAATGTATATTTTGCCCAAATATTTGAAATAGGTTTATCAAAAATTTCTTTTTCTTGTGTTAACTGAGAAGGAAAAAATTGACCTTTTTGCTCTAAAACACCTATTGTTAAACTCCCTTTCCACCCGGTTTCACTTTTCATCCATGCTTCAAGCTGATATATGTTAGTGCCTGATTGCCCTGTAATGTATGTTTCTGCCCACTCCCCCCACGGTATCCATGTCGCTCCTAACCAAAAAGACCATATTCCTCCATTTGGCGGTGCATCTTGTACTATATCGGTAGAATCATCTAAAACATAACCATCCCATCCTACTGTTACAGGCTTGCCATTACATTCAAAACTTTCGTTAATAATTAAATTTTGAGCGGTAGTATCACTGGCACAAGCGCCTTCTGTCCAATAGAGTACACCATTGTTCTCAGCTTTACATGCATTTGCATAAGTTATACTGTCACAGCCACAAACCGGTTCATAAATAGTAAAACAACAGGAGTCAGGATTAATTTTAGTTGTATCTATACATCGATCAGAAGAACTTACCGGAATATTCGAATCCTTTTTACAGGAACAGGACATAATTACAAACAATCCTATTAATAAAATAAGTTGGTTTTGAATCTTTGATTTCATTGTTATTTTAGTTTTTTCTCCAAGGCTGAGATACGTTTTTCAAACTCCCGATCTTTCTTTTTCAATTCCTCTTTTAATTCTTTATTTTCCCGCTTTAATTCCTGAACAACTTTATTAAATTTGAACAAATAAAGAAAAACTCTTTCTATAAGCCTCATTTGTGTGGCATCCATTTCGGCAAGGTTTATTCCCTCTTTTTCAATGATCTTACCTGATTTTACACCTTTAAGGTGTCCGTTTTTGTCTTTAAATTTTTCTTCTTCCACCAGATCTTCTTCTAATGTCAGGTCTTTTTTTAGCTCATCATCAGCCCAACTTACTTGCGTGGTTACTACATCTTTGGCTACAATTTTTCCATCCACAAAGAATTTCCCATTTTGATGGGAGCCGGATTTAATGGTTTGTTCTCCAATATTTACCTTTCCATTTTCTAATAAAGTCATTATTGTTTTACCCTTGGTTCTTATACGCAATTTACGGAGTGCAAGTGTTGCTATTGGTTCAATATCCCATTCAGAAGAAACTTGGGTACCGGTAAGACCATCAAATAATATATCTTCTAATCTCATTCCCTGATGTGATAAACATTGTGGCGGTTTTACGGAGGTATCACAAGAAATAAAACCAGTGAAATGCTTAGTCGTAATATGCAATTTTTTTTGTGCATCTGTATTTCCTATAGCCACATTCCCCGTTGTCGGACATTTGTAAATATCATTCCCCGTATTTTGCCAGATGGGCCCCGCCACACAAGTTCCTGCATTCGGATTACCGCCTTGTCCGGGAAATACTTTTTCAGGCGGAAAAGGTATTTTTTTCATATTGCCGTCAGTATCTACTGCCACCAGCATATCTCCTGGTTTTTTTCCACCAGATAAATTCTTTACATTAATATGCCCTCCTACCAATAATGTATCATTATGTTTAAGCTGGTTCGTGCCGTTCACCTCTACAAATTTTGTAGAAGGCGGTCCTTGTGCAAAAACATTCGTGTACAAACAGCAAAATCCTATTGCCACTACACATACAAATAACTTTTCTTGATTGCTTAAATACTTCATAGCTGATTTTTTTTGAGTTGATAATACCTAAATTTCGCAAGTTAAAAATATTGGTGTAAAGCTAATTGTATTAATTTTATAATGCAAAAAAAATAAGAAAAAATTTGAAATTATTATCCAAATAAAGTATCTTTAAGTTATCAAACTATTATCGGGCATCTCTAAAAACTACATATTTTTTAAAACACACCCCTTGCCCCTCTTAATAGAGGGGAATGTATGGTGTAGTTTTTAGAGATGCCCTATCGTTAAAAAGTTAACGATCAGGCTCTTTTAATAGACTAATAAAATCAACCGATTTAACTATATCATAGTGTAAAACTCTGTCATTTTCAATAAAGGGAACATTTTTTCTAAAATTTTTGACTATTTGCTCAAGCTCCGGAGAAGTTTTAAGCGGTCTTCTGAATTCCAACGCCTGTGAGGCGCTCAAAAGTTCGATAGCAAGTATTTTCTCAAGATTATGAACCACTTTGTAACACTTTGTTGCGGCATTGGCGCCCATGCTCACGTGGTCTTCCTGCCCGTTGGAGGTAACTATAGAATCAACGGAAGCCGGTGTACATAATTGTTTGGTCTGGCTGACGATTGAAGCAGCGGTATATTGGGGCATCATCAAGCCGGAATTGAGTCCCGGATTGGCAACAAGAAATTCAGGTAGTCCCCGTGAACCCGAAACGAGCTGGTAGGTTCTGCGTTCTGAAATACTACCCAATTCTGCCAATGCTATACACAAAAAATCCAGGGCTAAAGCTAAAGGCTGTCCATGGAAATTTCCACCGGAAATAATTAAACCTTCTTCAGGGAAAATATTCGGATTGTCAGTTACTGCGTTTATTTCAGTTAAAAAGATATTTTTTACGAATTCAATAGTGTCTTTACTGGCTCCATGTACCTGCGGAATACATCTGAATGAATAGGGGTCTTGTACCTGCTTTTTGGGTCTTTTTGTTATCTCACTTCCTTTCAATAACTTTCTGCATCTTTCTGCCGTTTTTACCTGCCCGTTATGCGGCCTTATCTTGTGGATCAATTCATGCAACGGGCTGATGCTACAATCAAAAGCATCTATGGATAATGCACCAATGGTGTCTGCTGTATCTGAAAGACGAAATGATCTCAACAGGCAACATACACCATAAGCGATCATAAATTGTGTGCCGTTTACAAGGGCAAGGCCTTCTTTTTCCTGAAAATGTAATGGCTGCCAGCCCAGCTTTTCATGTATTTGCAACCCGGTGTATTTCTTGTTTTTATAATTAACTTCACCCAATCCTATAAGGGGCAAGGCTAAATGAGCAAGTGGAGCCAGGTCACCGGAAGCGCCTAATGAGCCAAATTCATATATTACAGGATAAATTTCATGATTATAAAAATCAATGAGCCGCTCCACAGTTTTTAACAGTATTCCTGAATGGCCGTAAGAAAGAGACTGTATCTTAAACAATAGCATTAGTTTGACGATTTCCCCGGGTATCTCCTCTCCTACCCCACAGGCATGGGATTGCACCAGGTTTATCTGGAGCTTATTTAAATCATCATGTGAAATATTCTTTTTTTGAAGCGCCCCAAAACCCGTGTTAATACCGTAGATCGCTTCCGATGAAGTAACAATCTTATTTTCCAGATACTTCCGGCATTTTACAATCCGGCCGGAAGCCTGGTCGGATAATTTTAATTTATAATTGTTGGTAATTATTTCATCTATTTTTTCAAAAGTCAGGGGTTGATTGGAGATGTTATGGGTTGATGATGCCATTGTTTAATTAATTTTATAGGTATAGGCGTTTAGGTATCACCTTTAAGTTATTGATTTTATGTGCTTTAACTCATTCTCTACCATTCTTTTTATAAGCAAATTGAAGATCGTGTCTATTTATGGCTGACTAACTCCGCCATTTATGGCGGAGATAATCAAACTATACAAACCCTGGGCTTTAGCCCGTTTTTAGCATAATTGGGCTAAAGCCCTGTCAGTTTTATTCTTTAATGTCCACGCCATAAATGGCGTGGTTAGTCACTCATACATATTCGAAAATATAAATCTTGTGCGACCTAAACGCATATACCTATAATTTTATTGAACTTCCACCAACTCACATTTTAAAAATAAAATGTCATCTTTGCTCATAATTTACAAATTTAAGAAAAAAAATAATTTTAGCAAAATTAGCAACTAAATTCCGAAACGATGAAATTCATTATTAGTTATGTTCTAAGAAAAATTCCCAGAAGCTACCTACAGCTCTTTGGCTATATTGCTGTAAAGGTCGTTGCACCCTTTTTTATTGGTAATAAGGTTGAGTGTCCTGTTTGCAAAAGTCGTTTTAGAAAATTTTTACCTTATGGAAGGGTCAAACCAAGAGAAAATGCGTTATGCCCTCATTGTTTATCGCTCGAAAGGCACCGGCTGATGTGGCTTTATTTAGAAAAGAGAACTAACTTTTTCCATCCCCTTAGGAGGGCTGTTTTACACATAGCGCCTGAGCGCTGCTTTATTAAAAGATTTGAAGCAATATCAACGATTGATTATATCACGGCAGACCTGGAATCTCCATGGGCAAAAATAAAAATGGATATCCATGACATACCTTTTGAAGAAAATACTTTTGATGTAATATTTTGTAATCATGTGCTGGAGCACGTAGATGATGATAAAAAAGCGATGCGGGAGCTTTGCAGGGTTTTAAAACCTGATGGTTGGGCAATCATGCAGCCCTTTATAAATACAAAACTGGAAAAAACATACGAGGATCCTGCTATCACTACACCTAAAGAAAGGGAAAAAGCATACTGGCAGGCAGACCACCTGAGAATGTACGGGCTTGATTATAAGGAAAGACTGGAAAATGAAGGATTTAGTGTGAAGGTAGATGATTTTGCGAAAGGGCTGGGCATGGATCTGATAAAAAGGTATGGTTTGGTGGAGGGGGAGAAGGTTTATGTATGTACGAAAGCACATGGCACATAGCACATGGTTGCATGGTTGAATTTGGAGTTGTTTTTTACCTAAGTGAAACCAAAAATAGAAAAAAGCGTTAAATTTGTAAGAACTAAAGCTCAAAAATTATGAGTACAACTAAGATAAGAGAAGAATTGCACCAAACCATTGATCAAGGTGATGAAAGGTTGGTAAAAATGATCTATGCAATGGTAAGGGAATATAACAATGAAGAATTTGAATTAAGCGATGAACATAAAAAAATCTTAGATGAAAGATTAGCCAGCCATAAAGCTGACCCAAGATCTGGTTCAAGCTGGGGAGAAGTAAAAGCCAGGATAGAAAAGCAATTATGAACCACAAGCTTATAATAATTGAAGATAACAGAATTGTTGTTGTAGCTATATTACACACAAGCCGTGATCCTCAAATATGGAAAAAAAGAAATTAATGGCTGATTCATCTTATCAAAATTTACAAAAACACCAGTTCGACCGATCCTGGACATTATTTTTAGACAGAGACGGAGTGATCAATAAAAAGATAGATAAAGATTATGTGAGAAGGTGGGAACAATTTGAATTCCTGCCTGATGTATTGGAGTCTATTCATTTATTATCTAAACGCTTTGGGAAAATAATAATTGTCACCAACCAAAGAGGTATCGGCCTAAAGCTCATGACAAAAGAGAACCTGGAAAAGATACATGCCCTGATGCTTGAAAAGATAAAATCTGCCGGGGGCAGCATTGATAAGGTATACTATTGTCCTCACCTGGATGAAGATCATTGTAATTGCAGAAAACCCAGTACCGGCCTGGCTTTACAGGCAAAAAAAGATTTCCCCGGTATTGATTTCAAAAGAGCTATAATGGTTGGTGATTCTCAGCGGGATATGGAAATGGGGGAAAAGCTTGGAATGATCACGATGTTTTTAGCGCATCATGAGTACTCGGGACGCTCTGCACCAACATATGACTTTTGTTTTGATAAGTTGATTTCGTTTGCAAAAGGGTTATACAAATGAAGAAATATAAAAAATGGCTCTAAATATTAAATGGACACCAGAGGCAGAATTAACCTTTGATAATATAAGATTAGCACCACGATTTATCGTGGTGGATTAATCTCACTAATCACTAATCTTCCATCATAGCCTTCTCCACCAACTCACAAATTATATGCCCCACCAAAATATGCGCTTCCTGTATCCGGGGGGTATCGTTTGAAGGGATATTGATCAGGTATTGGCAGCTATCCTTCAACTCGCCTCCTGTGGTTCCTGTAAGTCCGACAGTGATCAAGCCCAGGTCATTGGCAGTTTGTATAGCATTGACAATGTTCCCGGAATTACCTGAAGTGGAGATACCTACCAGGATATCCCCTTTTCTACCTTTGGCTTTTATGAGGCGGGAATAAATTTCATCATAACCATAGTCATTTGCAACTGCTGTGAGATATGAAGTATTAACGTGTAAAGCTTCTGCAAAGAGCGGCTGTCTGTCTAAATAAAATCTGCCCGAAAGTTCAGATGCTATATGTTGTGCATCAGCAGCGCTGCCCCCATTACCGCAAAACAGCGCCTTTTTGTCTTGCACTAAAGCATTTACTATCTGCTCTGTTACTTTTATAATAATATTTAGTAGGGCCTTATCATTTAAAAGCAGGCGTTTTACTTCAATGGATTGATTGATTATTTCTGTTACTCTCTTATACATGATCTAATGTTGAGTCCACTCTAAAAAGTAAAAAATTGAAAAGAAATCTTTTCTCGCAAAGACGCAAAGTTCGCAAAGGATTGAATATCAATTAGTTAAGTATATAACTTTGCGCTCTTTGCGCCTTTGCGAGAACCAAAAACACTTTTTAGAGTGGACTCAATGTTTAAAATGTGAAATGCCTAAAATGATAAAAAATTTTAGTTATTTTTAATTTTAGGCATTTTAGGCATTTCTTCTAATTCCAACCCAATTTTTTCGTTAATCAGATACCCGCCTTTTTTATGTGTAGAAATGTTGATCATTTCAGCTAAGAAACCTGCAATAAACAATAAAGTTCCAATGATCATTGAGAGTAATGCCAGGAAAAACAGTGGTTGGTCTACTATATCTCTTGCTATTAAACCATAATGAATTCTATAAAATTTTTCGCCAATTATCCACAGTGTGATCATTAAACCGATTAGAAATGATAAAGCTCCTATGGTACCAAAAAAGTGCATAGGTCTTTTTCTGAATTTTGATACAAAAGTGATGGATAACAAGTCTAAGAAACCAAACATAAACCTTTCAATACCGAATTTGGTAACGCCATATTTCCTTGCCTGGTGTTGAACCACCTTTTCACCAATGCGGGTAAATCCACTCCATTTGGCGATTACCGGAATATATCTATGTATTTCTCCGTAAATATCAATACTCTTTATCACCTCTTTTCTATATGCTTTCAGGCCGCAATTAAAATCGTGAAGTTTAACGCCCGACATTTTTCTCGTTGTCCAGTTAAAAAATTTGCTGGGAATGGTTTTAGTGAGCGGGTCATGCCTCTTCTTCTTCCACCCTGAAACCAAATCGTAGCTATCGTCCCTGATCATCTTATACAAACCGGGGATCTCATCAGGGCTATCCTGCAGGTCTGCATCCATAGTGATCACTACGTCACCCTCGCTAACTTCAAAGCCGCAGTTCAGAGCTGCTGATTTCCCATAATTTCTCCTGAACTTAATACCCTTGATGAATTTATTATTTTTGCAGAAGCCTTCGATTTTCTTCCATGAATTATCATTACTCCCATCATCCACAAAAACAATCTCATAAGAAAAATTATGGGCCTGCATAATACGAACTATCCAGTCATATAATTCTGGTAAAGAGTCTTCTTCATTATAAAGGGGAATGATAATTGAGATATTCACTTCTTAGTATTGGAATTTACTTATTATAGTCATTTGTCTACTGTCAACTGCCTACTGCCTGCTTTTCTTAATAACTGCCCCTCCAATCAACGCGATAATAACGCCCCACAATAAAGACCAAATATAGCCTGTCATAAAAGATGAAATACTGTATGAATCGCTATTTTCAATACCATCTATTGCTTCGTCTATTGACTCTTCGGGTGCACCCACTTTTTCCATCATTGTGACCACTTTTTCCACTGCAGCTTCCTTGATTTGATCTGGCAAATCAGGATCAACATTATATAATGCTATATTGAATACCACCACGATTAGCGATGCTATTGCATAAACCAAAAATATAGTTAAAAAAGAATATTTAAAGTCTAAGTAACCTTTATTCATTCGTTTCCACAATACCCCGCAATAAATCACAGCCCCAACTACAATTATAATATTAAAAAATGCCAGCCAATAGCTAACCATGTATTCAATTCCCATCAAATAAGAAAATAATACAATTATAACCTGTAACAGGCCTACGATCAACCCGTATTTGAGAACGAAATCTTTAAATTCGTTATTCATTTTCTCAACAAAACTGCTGTAATAAAGATAAAAAATATTCCAACAAAATACATTTCAAAATCGTCTAAAGCAATATCAAAGATAGTTGTTCCTTTTGTTTTTGATATTAATTCCTTGAAACTATCTTCACTCATCGTGCCGGGCTTTAGGTGTTTGTTGGATTCTGCCCATTGTACAATTTCATCAATGTGCCTGCCCAGAACTTCAACATCAATAAAAGTTAAGAACAAATAAACGAAAATTGCTGAAAATAGTGCAATGGTTAAGTTAATCATTAAGCCGCAAAGCAACCCTTCCCAAAGATGTAATTTTTTATTATTCCATTTATCCCTATAAATTTTTATTCCTGCAAGTATACAAAATACTAAAATAATGTATTTAAAAAAAAATAACTTTTTATCCAATGGATCATATTGATAAAAATACAGGATAAGAAAGCAAAGGATGATTGCCAAACCGCCATATAGGCCAAAAATCAATGATCTTTTTATTAATTTCATGTATCGGAATTTCAAAGTTTTGGCTTGATTTTATGGTTTTATCATCTTTTTTAATCATTATTAATTATTGTCTTTCTCTTATTAAATACCGCCACAACTTTTCCCTTCAACTTTTTCCCAATAAAGGGTGAGTTCTTTGATTTAGATTTGATATTTTCTTCTGTCAAAGTCCATTCTTTGTCAGGGTCAAATAGTGTCAGGTTAGCTACCTGGCCCGGTTCAATTTTGGGTATTTCAATGCCTAATATTTTACGGGGATTGTATGTCAATTTTTCTATTAAGTGTTCCAGGTTTAAATTTCTGTTGTAGGTATTTATAACTGCAAAAGCGGTTTCCAGGCCAATAATGCCAAATTCTGCCAGGTCAAATTCCAACTTTTTACTTTCTTCGTCCTGCGGGCTGTGGTCTGAAACGATGGCATCAATCGTACCATCTGCCAAACCCTTCCACAACGCTCTGATATCTTCTTTATTTCTAAATGGCGGATTTACTTTAAAATTCGTATCGAAGGTGGATAAAGCTGTGTCGTCAAAGGCAATTTGATGTGCAGCAATGTCGCAGGTAATACGAAGCCCTTTGGCTTTAGCCCTTTTTATCAGGTTTACAGAGCCAGCGGTGGATATGTGAGAAAAATGTATTTTGCTTTCTGTGTATTCCAATAATTTCAAGTCTCTTGCAATCATTAGCTCCTCTGCAATTTTGGGCATGCCTTTCAATCCGAGCATTGTGTTCATTTTTCCTTCATTCATACTCCCGGATTGTGTCAATTGCATATCTTCAGCATGGTTGATCAGCACACCGTCAAACAAACGCATGTACTGCAGCGCCCTCACCAAAACATCAGTGTGCCATACCGGTCTTTCACCATCAGAAAATGCGACAGCCCCTGCATGATGCAGGTCTATCATTTCGGTCAATTCCAAACCTTTGTTATCAACTGATACGCCAGCTATGGGATAAACCTCAACTAAATTATCTGCACATCTGTTTTTTATATTTGCAACAACATCTTTCGTTTGAATAACAGGATTGGTATTGGGCAGGCAGGCAATTTCTGTAAAACCGCCATAAGCAGCAGCCAGGCACCCCGATACCATATCTTCTTTGTGCTCAAAACCTGGGTCGCGCAACGATACTCTCATATCAAACCAGCCTGGTGAAAGTACCAGATTCATGGAATCAATAACTTTGTCAACCTTATATTCCTTCTTGTCTCCCTTCCCCGGGGGACCTATATTTTTAATAATTCCATTGCTGATAAAAACATGGTGTTTTTGATTATGAAATGTAGAACGAGGGTCAATTATTTTAACTGAAGATAATAAAATATTCATTGCGGTAATAATTAACTTTGGGAGTATGATAAAACGGGGTAAAAGTAAATGTTTCTCGCAAAGCCGCAAAGCTCGCAAAGAAAAAAATAAAAAAACTTTGCGCTCTTTGCGCCTTTGCGAGAACCAAAAACACTTTTTAGAGTGGACTCAACTATATTAATCCAAATATTACAATTTGAATTAAAACCGCTTACCGGAAAACATCAATATTTTTGGAAAATTCCGCTTATTAACCAAATATTATCTTAAAAATTATCTTTAGTTTGCTTTTTTAAGTGCCTAATAAGATATGCAACACTTTAAAAAAATAATCTTTTCAGCGCTAATAATATTGCTTGCGTTAACCATCTGGCAATATGAGCTTATCAGCTATGCACTGTGGATGGGGTACGGACAATTCAAAATTTTGTATAAGGCAATTCCTGTAGCTGAAGCAACCAAAGATGGCTCATTTCCTGATTCTTTAAAAGTTAGGTTACAAATAGTTGAGCAGGTGAGAGCTTATGCCATTGATTCGCTGGGTATTAATGATTCTGAAAATTATACAACGGTTTTTGACCAAAAAGGCAAACCGGTATTATGGGTTTTAACCGCATGCCCACCATACAAGCTGAAACCATACGAGTGGCAATTCCCGCTATTGGGCAGTTTTTCTTATAAAGGTTTTTTTGATCATGAAAAAGCATTGGGCGAAGAAGAAAAATTAAAAAAAGAAGGATATGACACTGATGTTAGAGAAGCAGAAGGTTGGTCAACTTTGGGCTGGTTTAAAGACCCGATCCTGAGCAATATGCTGCTGAAATCTGAAGGAGAGCTTGCCAGTATCATCATACACGAGCTTACCCATGCCACGTTGTATATTAAAAATGATGTGGAATTTAATGAAAACCTGGCAAATTTTGTGGGGGATAAAGGTGCGTTGCTGTTTCTGAAGTCGAAATACGGCAAAGATTCCAGGCAATATCACGAGTATAACAATAACCAGGCTGACAGAAAAAAAATCATCTCACATATATTAGATGGCGCAATTAAATTAGACAGTCTTTATTCGTCATATGAAGTACGAAGTACGAATGACGAAGTATCCCGAGTATCGGGATCATCCGTACTTCGTCATTTAAAGACAAGATTAATCAAACAAATAGTTCAAAATATAGATACAATATCATTTAATTCGTATATTTATGAACAATTATTTAATGAAGATCTTCCAAATAATACATTCTTTATGTCTATCAAACGTTATAATGAAAAACGAAACATATTTGAAGAAGAGTACAGTAAAAAGTTTGATTCAGATATGAAGACTTATTTAGAGTATTTGAAAAACAAATTTAGTTATTAGTTTATTAGTTAATAGTTTTAGTTGGTTAGTTACTGGTTTTGGTTTATTAGTTTTATGGTTTAGTTCATGTATAGTAAATTACTTTTATGTTTTTTTCCTGTACTGCTATCTGCGGATAATACATACAGGCATGTTAAGAACGATAGTTTCAACAAAGGAGAAGTGTTTGAATTCAGATGTCATTATGGTTTTTTTAATGCAGGGGTAGGTAAAGTAGAAATAAGTCAAAAACTTTATAAAATAAATGACAGGGTTTGTTACAAGGTTAAGGTTTATGGAAAAACTATCGGTGCTTTTGACCTTTTCCTCAGGATCAGGGATACCTGGATAAGCTATATTGATACTGCCTCCATGATCCCGCATCAATCTTTTAGAAATATTGAAGAAGGCAGATACAGGTTAAACGAAACTGTATATTTTGATCAGAAAAATCATACGGTTGAAGTTGTAGAAAAAGATGAAGAAAGTAAACAGTACAATGTTCCTGAAAATATTCAGGATATAATCAGCGCTTACTATTATTTAAGAACCCTGGATTTTGATAAATTCAATATTGGAGATACGATCGCCCTGAATGCGTTTTTAGAGAATGAGACCTATAATTTCAAAGTAAGGTATATGGGAAAAGGTAAAGTAAAAAACAGGCTTGGCAAATTTGGCGCTATTAAACTAATACCTGTGATGCCTGAAAACGATCTTTTTGAACAAGGTGGTTCCATAAGGATATGGCTCTCTGATGATAAAAACAAAATTCCTGTTAAAATAGAAGCCGATATGTTTGTAGGATCCGTAGAGCTTGACCTGAAAAAATATAAAGGGTTGAGGAATCAACTCAACGTTATTAAAAAATAGGTATTTAATTTATTATTTTTGCGCACTTCACAATGAAACAAATTATTTACACATGAAATATCACATTCTGGCTGCATTATTATTTATAAATGCTTTTAGCGCTTTTTCAAAAGGCATAAAAATAAAAGGAGAATTATCTAATGCTTCTGAATATCAATACGTTTATTTGTATCAATATCTGGGCAGTGAGTTCCTGAAATATGATTCAACCGCTTTAAAGGAAGGCAAATTCTTATTCAAATACAAAAACAGGCTGCCAAGGGGTTTTTACAGGCTGGGAGTGAGTGATAAGCTTTCATTTAAGCTGATCATAGGGCAAGAAAATATGAGTATTCGGGCAGATGTAAAAGATATAAGTAATTCTATAAACATTACGGGTTCAAAAGAATATCCACTGTACGAGCAATATCAAACGCATTTTGATAATTACAATTCAGAACTTAAAAAAATAAACCAGCAGGTAGATAAGCTGAATATATTTAAGCTGAATAAGCCTGAATTATACAAAAGTCGTATGAAAATCCTGGATAAGCAACTGGATTCACTAAACGAAATGTTAAATCAATTTTTTCTGACCCTTTCAAAAAATGATGATGGATTATTCATGTCAAAAACAGGCGCTTTCCTTTATACCCCAGACAATACCACAAAAGAGATTTTTTTTACAAATATCGATCTCACTGACGAGGAGCTGTTAAGAGGAGATATGCTGCAGCAAAAAGTGGATGTTTATTTAGTACAATTTATTGAGAAGGAAAAATGGAAAGATGAAACGGACAATATTTTAAACCTGGCAAAGGGGGGGAGTAAAAGCAGGGAAGCTATTTATTCAGGCCTGGTGAATATCTATAGAAATGTTGAGGAAGATTACGCAAGAAAGCTTGCCAAAACATACTGCAGCGAATATCCCAAGTCTGCTATCGCTAAAAAAGTATTAGCCTCACTACCTAAAGGACAACCTGAAGTTGGAGAAGTGGCGCCTGAAATAACACTGCCTGATCTGGATGGAAAGATGGTTTCGCTATCCTCTACCAGGGGCAAAGTGGTATTGCTTGACTTTTGGGCATCATGGTGCGCACCATGTAGAAAATCAAATCCAGAAATTGTAAAAATATATCAAAAATTCAAAGATAAAGGCTTTACGGTATTTGGTGTGTCATTAGACAACCGGAAAGTGATGTGGGAAAAAGCCATTAAAAAACAAAAACTCACCTGGATTAACGTATCAGACCTGAAAGGCAGGCAAAATGCTGCAGCCAGGCTCTATAAAATATTTAAAACTCCCGCTACATTCCTGCTTGACGAAAAAGGAGTGATCGTAGCAAAAAACCTGCATAAAGAAGAGTTGGGAGAAAAGATTGAAAGCTTGTTGAAGAAATAAGCGCAGGGCGCATGGCGTTCTTTTGTAGAGACGTTGCATGCAACGTCTCTACAAAAGAACGCCATGCGCTCTGTGCCATGCGCTTTTTGGTCTAATAGACAAAAGTTGGTGCTTTTTATTAGTTAATAATTACAGGAGTTTTTAAGCGCCAACTTTTGTCCATTACTCCCGCTTTTTAAATCTGGGCTAAAATATCATCCACATATTCCCTCGTATTAGACAACCTAGGTACTTTATTCTGTCCGCCCAATTTGCCTCTCTTTTTCATCCATTTATAAAAAGTGCCTGCAGGAAGCTTGTGAATTACCGGCATTTGCAACGCCATGTCTTTGTATCGCTTGGCTTCGTAGTCTGAATTTACTTCCTTTAGCGTATTGTCAAGGATTATGGCAAACTCGTTGAGATCATGGGGCTCTTTTTCAAATTCTATGAGCCATTCGTGGCCGCCTCCTCCAGCCCCCCTACCTCCCGCAATGCTGGCCCGATGTCCACTGGACATCGTCCCCCCCAAAGGGGGGACTTTTCCATCGCTTTTGCTATCCCCTTTTCCTTTGGGAAGTGGGGTTGGGAAGTCCCCCCTTTGGGGGGATTTAGGGGGGCTTGGAGTTAGGGGGGGGCTTCTAAAATAAATTGGCGCAGCAGTATAATCGTTGAGCACCGCACCGGTTTCTTCACAAGCTTTGGTAATGGCAACTTCAGCATTATCTATGATGACCTCCTCACCAAATGCATTGATAAAATGTTTGGTACGGCCCGATACCTTGATCCGGTATGGTGATAATGAAGTAAACTTTATGGTATCTCCTATCAAATAGCGCCATAATCCGGCATTGGTGGAGATCACCAACGCATAATTTTTATCTAATTCCACTTCATCAAGATTCAATGTTTTGGGATGTTCTTTGTCCAATTCATCAATAGGAATGAATTCATAGAAAATACCATAATCCAGCATCAGCAGCATTTCATCTGAATCCAGCCTGTCCTGGATGGAAAAAAATCCTTCAGACGCACTATATATCTCCAGGTAATTCATTTTCTCTGATGGGATCAATACTTTAAACAGCTCCTTGTAAGGTGTAAATGAAACAGCACCATGGGTAAACAATTCCAGGTCAGGCCAAACTTCATGAATATGTTTTTTGCCGGTCAATTCAAGTATTTTTCTCAGCAACACTACCGTCCATGTAGGTACACCAGCCAGGCTGGTAACTTTTTTATTGATGGTGGTTTTTGCTATTTTTTCCATTTTTTCTTCCCATTTATCCATCAGGGCAATTTTTAGATTTGGCGTGCGAATAAACTGCGCCCATAGCGGCAGGTTTTGCATGATCACGGCAGATACATCACCATAAAAGGTTCCCGGGTTGAACTCGTTCTCCTGGTGAGACCCTCCCATTGCCAACCCTTTGCCGGAAAAAAGCGCTGTCTCAGGGAAATTGTTTATATAAATTGAGAGCATATCCTTACCGCCTTTGTAATGACATTCCTCCAATGCTTCCTCGGACACAGGAATAAATTTACTCCTGTTATTGGTTGTACCTGATGATTTGGCAAACCATTTAATATCAGATGGCCAGAGAACATTTTGTTCGCCCTTCATTATTCTTTCAATACAGGGAAAAAAGACTTCATAGGAAGAAATAGGAACACGCTCCTTGAACGTGTCAATAGATTTTATACCGGCATAATCATATTTTCTGCCCCATTCTGTATCCTTTGCGGTACTAATAAGATTTTTGATCAACTCTTGCTGAACTTCATGCGGGTATTTCATGAAAAGCTCAATCTGATGGATGCGCTTTTTCATTATCCAGGTGAATATGGAATTGAGAATGGCCATTTTTGTTATATTTTCTTGCCACAAAGACACGAAGACACTAAGTTACACAAAGTTTTTTTTCTTGCCACAAAGGCACTAAGTTCCACACCTGTGTGCCGAAGCACTTCGGTGCGCAGGCACAAAGTTTATTTAAAAAATCTGTGCAATCTGTGTAATCTGTGGTTAAAATTACCTTTGTGTTTCTTAGTGTCTTTGTGCCTTCGTGGCAATCTTCTTTCTTGTTTTAAATAGCCGTTGTTCTAATTTGCTCACTGCTAAGTTATGCAACGGAAGAAACAATCCGGCAAGCGCCACGTTTACCATGAGCATGTAAGCGGGTTCACCACCTACCCA
>VRUD01000054.1 GCA_019456305.1 Cytophagales bacterium
AACCTGGGCTTTGATACGATTATTTGTACTGGCGATTCTATAGTGTTAGATGCAGGCAATCCCGGAATGCAATATAGTTGGTCAACACCTGACACTACCCAAACCATTACTGTTGATACATCCGGAACTTATTCTGTACAAGTAACAGATGTTACAGGATGTTTTTCATCTGACACTGTATCGGTAACGGTTTCAAGCGGTCCTACGGCTGTATTTACAACAACTATTTCGGGGCTGACGGTTTTCTTTGACGCTACCTTTTCAGTTGATGCTACATCAGGTTTCTTCTGGGATTTTGGTGATGGCGCAGGCACTTCTACGCAGGATACTGTTACATATACCTACGCTGCTGCCGGCACTTACCCTGTCATGCTTCGAGCTTTTAATCCTTGTGGTAGTGATAGTTTCCTAATTTCGGTTACTGTAACTTCAACAGGGATCGCTGAAATCGCCATTGCAACAGGGCAGATCAATATTTATCCAAATCCAAATGAAGGCGTATTTACAGTTTCATTTACCGGATTTGAAAATGAAAAAATTCAGCTCACTATTTTGGACTTACAAGGCAGGAGTGTGGTCAACGAACAGCACTCGGTAAATAGTGAATTTAATAAAGAAGTTGATTTGTCTCGTCAGCCAAAAGGAATGTATTTTCTGAGGGTTAATACCAGTGATAATGTATTTATAAAAAAAGTATTTGTACAATAAAAATATGTAGTTTTTAGAGACGCCCTTAAAATAAAATGCAAACTGCAGATACCATATTAGATGTAGTGCTGATACTTATTTTTATTGCAATAGTAGATTATATAGAAATCAGTGAAGTCCTAAAATTTGCTATTCTTGTCTGTGGATTTGTTTATGTGGTTATTAAAATAATTCATGAAATCATAAAAATTTATTACTTTATCAAAAATAAAGGAAAATAAACAATTAACTAAACCATTACTATCAAAAAAATTTTTTTGTAAAGTGAAAAATCTCCAAAAATTAATAATAATTAATTCGGTAATTATAATAACTATGATTTCATTCAATGTTGCTTTTGCTCAAAACGAGTTTACTCAAAAAGATAGAGAATTTCTTATAGAGTTAAGGGTAACAATGGGAGAGTTAAGGGTAACAATAGAACAAATGGAAAAACGAATTGATCAACGTTTTCAACAAATGGAAAAAAGAATAGATGATATACAAACCTATATGCTCTGGGGTTTTGGGATTTTATTTGCATGTATGTTAGGATTGTTTGGAAGTATAGTAGGGTTGTTTATGCGTGAGCGTGAAATAGAAATTAAGCCCGCAGAAAAAAAATTATATTCATCAACCAAAAGAGAAAAACTGATAGAATCCATTTTAAAGGACTATGCTAAAAAACAGCCCGAATTATCAGAAATAATTAAAATGAGAGGGCTTTAAGCTCTTAACAGAGCAAACTTACCAAAAATTTATGTGCGGTGTGTGCGGGGCAAACTACTAATAACTATTCGTATTCACCTTGCTTAAAATGCTTTCTGCACACGGCAACGTATGATTCATTGCCACCAATAATTACCTGTTTCCCTTTATATACCGGTTTTCCATCAACCACTCTTAAATTCATAGTCGCCTTTTTTCCGCAATGACAAATGGTCTTTATCTCTTCAATACTATCTGCTAATGCCATCAAATACATACTGCCCACGAATGGTTCGCTACGATAATCACTCCGTAAACCGTAACATATTACCGGTATGTTAAGCTTATCAACAACCTCTGTTAATTCCACAACATTGGCTTTATTTAAAAACTGCGCCTCATCTACAAGTACACAATCTGGTTTATTGGTCAACTGGCGAATATAATTCAGAATGTTAAATTGTTCACTTACTATTACTGCATCTTTTTTTAAACCTGTTCTGGATACGATTTTCCCTTCCCCATACCGGATATCAACTGAAGGCAACAATAGCAAAACTTCTTTACCTCTTTCTTCATAATTAAATGCCACTTTTAGCAAATCAAGTGATTTGCCTGCTGCCATGGATGAATATCTGAAGTATAATTTAGCCATACCCGATGCCAATATACGAATTTATACTAAAAAATTCTTTTTTTAAAAAAAAATATGAAATACCTTGCATTACATAGTACCTGTTATTATATTTGTGCCGAAATACAAAAAAGTCCTCTGGCGACTCTGTGATTTACAACAAAAAAATGGCTATAAAACAGGTTACTTGTATTTAATGAGAATATTAACAAATAATTTCAAAGTTGCCCCGACCAGAGGTATGGGACAGACCAGGCGACTAACTACACAATGAATCTAGAAAACACACAGGTACAAATGCGTAAAGGGATATTGGAGTTTTGTATCCTTTATATTATTTCACGTGGTGAAGTTTACGCGTCAGATATGCTCGGAGAACTTACCTCAGCAAAATTAATTGTGGTAGAAGGAACGCTCTATCCTTTACTTACAAGACTCCGTAAGGCAGGATTGGTAGATTATAAATGGATAGAATCAAGATCAGGCCCACCCAGAAAATACTATCATTTAACAAAACAAGGCATAATGTTTCTGGGAAATTTGAAGAAAACATGGGAGGAGCTTGCATTATCTACAAATAACGTAATTAAGAAGAAAGGGAATAAAGGAATAAAGGAATAAGGGAATATGGAAATGCAGTTGGCAGTTGGCAATAGACAGTAGACAATATGACAATAGACAATGACAATGACTATGACAAGGGGTGGTTATCATCGGATGACTCTCCAGGTTGTGCGTTTGGGGCATCCGATGAATTTGCTGGGAATAAAGGAATAAAGAAAATAAACAATAGTTTAGAGTTTAGAGTTAACATTTATCAATAATACATAACTAAAAAATATCATGAAAAAAACAGTAACTATTAATATCAGCGGGACCATCTTTAACATTGAGGAAGATGGTTACGAAAAATTAAACGACTATTTAACATTAATTAACAAGCACTTTTCTTCCTATGACGATAAGGAGGAAATTGTTGAAGATATAGAAAGTCGTATTGCAGAGCTTTTTTTAGACGTGCTTGGTAAAAGTAAGCAGGTAATTACCCTTAAAGATGTTGAAAAGCTAATTTCAAGAATGGGTGATATAGCTGATTTTGAAGCTATTGAAGAAGACCAAAAAGGCCCGGAGAAAGCTGATCAAAAGGAAAAAGAAAAGGAAAGCGAAGAAGAGAAACATCCCAAAAAGCTTTTCAGGGATGGTAAACGTAAAATCTTAGGGGGTGTGGCTGCAGGCATTGCCCATTATTTTAAAGCTGATCCTATCTGGATCAGATTGGCATTTTTGGTATTAACACCATTCTGGGGAATTATGATTTTAATCTATATAATTTTATGGATCATATTACCCGAATCTGATAAGTTGGAAGATGATAAAAAAATAAAAAAACTTTTTAGAGACCCTGACAAAAGGATCATTGGCGGTGTATCCAGTGGAATTGCAACTTACTTTGGAACCGATGATAGTTTGATCAGGCTGCTGTTTGTTGTTGCTGTCCTGTTTGGGGGAACAGGCATCATAGCTTACATCGTGCTGTGGATAATCACGCCTGAAGCAAAAACCATCACCGAGAAAATGGAAATGCAAGGCGAACCCGTTACGCTATCAAACATAGAGTCTAATATTAAAAAAGGACTTAATGTTGAGGATAAAGACGGGGAAGAAGGCCTTTTGGCAAAAATAGTGTTGTTTCCCTTCAGGTTACTGGCGCAAATTTTTAACTGGTTAGAAAAAAACATCGGCTCTATGATGGTTTTTTTAGTAGAAATAATAAGAATTTTTTCAGGTGTTTTTCTAATTCTGATCTCAAGCATTTTATTACTTTCTTTACTAATTGTATTTGGAATCTCAATGGGCTTATTTACTTTTTTTAGCTGGATGGTTCTATATGACTTGCCCCTGGATATTCTTCATGGCAGTATTCCTTTTATTAGTTCGGTCTCCGGATTTTTAACATTATTTATTCCTGCCGTATTTCTAGGATTATTAGGGATTATCTTTCTGGCAAAAAGAAATGTGATAAATCCCCTGTTTGGCTGGACCATGGTCTGTGTCTGGTTTTTAAGTATTATCGGCTTAGGAATATCAGTTCCGTTGATCGCTAAAAATTTCAGAACGGAAGCTTATTATAAAACATCACAATCGTTTGATATTGAAGATGGCAGAAGTCTTTACATCACAGCTAAAGAAGCAGGCAATGAAACTTATAAGGAGACAACACTAAAGATAAGAGGGCATGATGAGCCCTATATTAAATTGGTTCAAAAGTTTGAGTCGAGAGGTATTAATAGAAAAAATGCAATAAACAATGTAAAAATGCTGACATATAATGTAGTTTTTAAAGACTCCATCCTCACATTTGACACAAACTTCGACTTTACTGACAGTGCAAAATTCAGGTTTCAAACCTTAGAGATGGTTTTATACCTTCCATATAAACAAACGTTTTTGATGGATAAAGAGCTAAAAAAAATACTAAGAAGCACCATTCACAAATATAGATACAGCAACAGGCAGATCGAAAGCAATAAATGGGGTTTTAAAAAGGTAAGAAGCATCATTTACAAATATGGATACAGCAACAGCCAGATCGAAGGCAATAAATGGCATTTTACAAAGGATGGATTAGAATGTTTAACGTGTAAACCGTTAACCGTTAATGAGGATGATATTAAAATAATAGACGATGAAAATGGAAAATACAGTAGAGAATACCAGCTTACCGGTTTCACAAAATTAAATATTGGGAGCGCTTTTATTATTGACGTTAAAAAGGGGAAAGATTTTAAGGTAGTTATAACCGGTGAAGATGACAATGACATGGAAGAGGTGACTGTAAAGGTAGATGGTGATGAATTAGAAATTGATTATGAACATGACCTGTTTGAGAAGTATATAAACCGGCATAATTTTAATTTTGGTGTTGACCGCAATAATATGGAAGTATCGGTTACCATGCCTGAGATATCAGGAGTGTATTTTTATGGCGCTTCCATATCAAGTATCAGAGGATTTAACACAGAGGATTTTCACATAGAACTATCAGGGGCTTCACAATCAAAAATAGATATAATGACCAAAAAGCTGGAAATAGAGATGTCCGGAGCATCTGAGCTAACCCTATCCGGTAGCGGTAATGAGCTTGATGCCGAGATCTCAGGCGCAAGCGAGCTAAAAGCATATAAATTTAAAGTAAAAAATGCCTGGCTCCAGGCCTCAGGTGCGAGTGATGTGAGGGCCTATGTTACTGAAAAGGTAACTATAGAAACGAGTGGTATGAGTGATGTTAAGTTTAAAGGCAATCCCAAGGTTGTGGAAAGGAGGAGGTAGTGCGCATGGCGCAGGGCAGGGAATAGATTAGAGCGAGCAAGGAATCTCATCAACTATACTGTCATATTAGTTGATTCGGGTTTTTCAAAGATCTCTTTGGAGATATTTACCCCTAAATCTCCTAAAGGGGACTTGCCTACCCTAAAGCCACTCCCGAGTACTCGGGATAAGCGAGCGTGGGAGTTCCCCCTTCAGGGGGTTAGGGGGTATCGAAGAAAAGCGAAGGAAATCAGAAGATTCAGCAAACCCCAATCAATCAAACCTGATCGCATTAATTGGTTTAATATTCAATATGATTGCAGTTGGTATTATTAAGATGATTGAAATAAGCAGGAATGTTCCAATATTAATAAATAAGATCCATGCCAAGTCCCATTCAATCGGTACAGTATCCATATAATAGTTTTCCGGATCAAGGGGTATTATTTGAAAATATTTTTGCAAAAAGCAAAAACCAATACCTATGACATTCCCTAGTAACATTCCCTTAATAATTAAATTTATGCCATTATATAAAAATATTTTCATGATTTGCCAGTTGGTGGCGCCTATTGCTTTCAATATTCCTATCATATTAGTACGCTCCATAATCATAATTATCAGCGTTGAAATGATATTAAATGTAGCTACCAATACAATAAACCATAAAAATATCCAAACGTTACGATTGAGGAGTATGAGCCAATCAAATAATTGAATATACTTAGCGGTGACCGTTTCTAATTGCAGATCATAATCCATTGCATCAAAAATCTTATCGTTAGCAGTTTGTAATTTTATTGTGATAATGTGGTCTATCCAATCTTTGACTATGTGGTCTATCCAATCTTTAACTATTTGAATATCTATGTTTTCTTTTATATTGTTAAGTTTTACTTTTATATTATTAAGTTTTATTTTAACATTTTCTAAATTTTCATTTCTATTAAAATCATGCAGAAATATTTCGTATCCACCTACCAACGTGTCGGGCCAATTGTTTAATTTTTGAATAAGTTTTATATCTGCTAACACCATCAGATCATCAAATTCCTCCAGCATCGTCTCATAGATCCCCGCTATGATCAGTTTTCTGTACCTCGGTGGATTTTGAACAAAATACATCAGGATCTCATCACCTATATCTAATTTTAGCTTATTGGCTGCTTTTTTGCTGATCATTATCTCTTTAGAATAGGTTGATTTGGAAAAATCAATGAATTCGCCTTCCAATATATTATTTTTAAAATTTTTTATGTCAAAATCTTTCCCTACTCCTTTTAAGATCACACCCATTACTTCTTCATCCGTCTTCAGCAAGCCGGTTTTGTGGCAAAAAGCCTGGATATGCCTTATTTCTTTAATTTTGTTAGGATTTTGATATAGATCTGAATTAATTGTGACGGGTAACTCTTCAAATGAATGGGTGTCATCAAATTTAGAAATTTGGATATGAGCGTCAAAGCTGAATATTTTATTCTGAATATTATTGGTAAAACCTTTTAAAATAGCAACCGAAATGATCATAATTGCCAGACCAATGGCAATAGTAGTCAGCGCAATTTTAATGATGGTAGATGAAAAAGATTGCGTAGTATCACTCCTGATCCTTTTTGATATGAGGTATGAGATATTCATTTTTTTTAACCACTAATTACACGAATAACCGATGCCAATCCCGAGTAGAGACGCCCAATTTGGGCGTCTCTACTCGGGATTAATTATCAATATTATGAATAAAATATCATTCAACCTCCTCTTTTTAATATTATTGATCTTCACCTGTTGTAATACAAGCAGTCAGCAAATAATTACCGGTGCGGAGCAAATTGATCAATACATTCCCCTGATCAAAAATAAAAATGTAGCATTAGTAGTCAATCAAACTTCCATTGTCGGGGAATCTCACCTTATAGACACACTGCTTTCTCTTAATGTAAATATAAAAAAAATATTTTCACCCGAACATGGTTTCAAAGGCACTGCCGATGCAGGAGAACGTGTGAATGACAACATTGTATCCGAAATTCCCATCATATCTTTGTATGGAGCTAATAAAAAGCCAACTGAACAGCATCTTCAAAATATTGATGTTGTTGTATTTGATATCCAGGATGTAGGCGCAAGATTTTATACTTACATAAGTACCTTGCACTATGTGATGGAGGCTTGTGCAGAAAATGATATTCCTCTCATTATTTTAGACAGGCCAAATCCAAACGGCTCTTATGTAGCTGGCCCCGTTTTGGATATGAAATTTCAATCTTTTGTAGGAATGCACCCTATTCCTATTGTGTATGGACTCACTATTGGGGAACTTGCAATGATGATGGTTGGTGAGGGATGGCTTAAAAAAAGTAGCAGTAGCAGTAAAGTAAACAAATGTGAATTAATAGTGATCAAGGTTAAAAATTACACGCATAAAACTAAATATTCACTTCCGGTAAAGCCTTCTCCCAATCTGCCCAATGACCTTGCAATAAAGCTGTACCCCTCACTTTGTCTTTTTGAAGGAACTAATGTTAGTGTTGGGAGGGGAACTCATTATCCATTTCAGGTAATAGGTACCCCAGAGAGAAGTGGCAGTGGCAGTAGCAGTAGCAGTGATTTCACTTTTACCCCTGTAAACATACCCGGGATGGCTAAACATCCTAAACATGAAGGTATATTGTGCTACGGGATTGATCTGAGGGATAGAATTATCAATGACGATTTTACCCTTTCATATCTCATTGATTTCTACAATACATCTACTGATAAAGCTAACTTTTTCAACAGTTATTTTAATAAACTTGCCGGAAATGAGACTCTGCAAAAACAGATCATCGCAGGAAAGAGCGAAGCAGAAATAAAAAAATTATGGCGCGAAGAGCTGGCTCAATATAAATTAATAAGAAGAAAGTATTTACTCTACTAAAAATTATTCAACAAATACCATTTGTTTTGTAACCAGGTTTATACCATCAACAACCAGGCTATAATTATAAATACCAGGTACAAGAACCTCCGGGGTATAAATTATTTTATTTTCCTGATCATTCAGATTTATTTTTATTCTTTTAATTTCTTTTCCAACAATATCAGTTATCAAAATAAAGGCACTCTTACTTATCTTTCCTCCAGGATGGTAATTTAATAACTCCTTTGCTTTAATGATGATCGTAGTTGTTTTGCTAAAAGGATTAGGAATACATTTTAATAACTCTTTATATGCCAGGTTGATAGATGGAAAATTTTCAGTGCCGCTTATTATTTCACAATTAATTGGATTTATGATTGAATCTATCATAAAGGAATCTGTATTTACTGCTGCATTTTTAAATAGTTCTTTGGAAAAAGGGCTCATTATTCCATTTGAATCTACCGAGGCAACACTTACTTTATAGCTGATTCCTGCTGAAATATTGGGAATAATGAAGGATGTTGTATCTTTAATTGAATATACCGCATCAAAATCAGTAAACAGCGTGCGCACACCGATACGATAGTGTAAATATTGGGTTTGAGTTGTAATCTGAACGCTTAATCCTGAAGAATCGTTATTGAGGATGAAATCAGGAATTTCAGGCCCTAAAGCTGTCATTGTAGCGGCAACACCATTGATCACTGCATTTCTTTTCAGATAATTAAAATCAACAAAGAAACTATCAATTATCCCATCTCCGGTTATGTCAACACCGAGAATGTCATTTGGAGTGTGGGTTCTGTCTGGCGGGGTACCTGAACCGTTACCATGTTCATGTTGTGCTGTAAATCTGACTGCGGTAAAACCTCTTTGTCTGAATGCTTGATGGTCACCTCCTCTGCCTGTCCGGTCTTCCTGGTTCATAATGTTTATCGTCATGGGCACGTCCACTATTGATATGAGCTTTTCCAGGTATATTAATTTTATATAACGCGCATATCCCCTGTGAGTTAAATTTAAATTCCCGATGGAAAATATCCTAACCTGCATACTGTCAATCTGCCCCATTTGTGTACAATTGGTAGGCGGTGACGCTGTATTACCGCATATTATTCCTCCAATCACATCATTATTTTGTACCGCTTTTATTGGCAAACTGTTACTCTGGGCATAGATAGCAAAAGCTGTAGCGCCAAATAAACCTTGCTCTTCAGCTACCGTTAATAAAAAAACAATAGTGCTATTATAGCTGTACTTGCTCATTACACGAGCCAATTCCAAAACAAGCGCTGTTCCGCTGCCATTATCTTCAATACCATGAGCTTTACAGGTATCACCGCATGGCGCCTCACACCGGCTGTCCATGTGGGCTGAAAAAATAACAATAGAAGGGTTGGTAGTATCCATCCCCGGTAACACAGCAAAGGTATTTCTGAATTGACCGGCAAAACAATTGACCGGATCAAATGGAAGTGCAGCTAAATCATATTGCAAATACGATGGTATTAACCTGTTTTCGTTATCTGCGCTTATCTTCTGAAAAAAACTGTAAACCCATCTTCTGGCAGCGCCAATCCCTATGGTGTTGGAAACTGTATCAGAATAAGCATTACGATTATGAAAAGTACCAAGCTTTTTTAATAAACTATGCAATGAATCAGCAGATACCTCACTTTTGATCCCACATGTGATTATGTCCGGATCATTGATAATTATACTCTGTGTATAGTTGGCCGGGTCATAATTACCGAGCAAAATATCTTCGGCAATGGGATTGGTCACTAAGATATTGGAGGGTGTTTGAGCCAATAACAGGTTATTCAATAAAATACCTCCAAATAATATAATAATCTTTTTCATTTGTTATTGTTTTTAGTTTAAACGGCTAAATTTAGATAAATTTATTATGTTAGCAAATATTTTAGTTGAAATAATGAAAAAACCAAGGATCATTTTCATGGGTACTCCTCAATTTGCAGTGCCAAGCCTGGAAATTCTTTTTAAAAATAGTTACAATATAGTTGCTGTCACTACGGCTCCGGATAGATCTGCAGGAAGGGGGCTGAAGTTGAGATATTCTTCTATAAAGGAAACAGCAATTAGACATGATACTCCTGTATTGCAGCCAAAAAATTTAAAAGATCCGGCTTTTTTAGAAGAACTGAAAAGTTATCAGGCAGATCTGCAGGTAGTAGTGGCGTTCAGGATGCTGCCTGAATCAGTATGGAATATGCCTTCCCTGGGAACTTTTAACCTGCATGCTTCATTACTGCCACAATACCGGGGTGCTGCTCCCATAAACTGGGCCATCATCAACGGGGAAAAAGAAACAGGCGTTACTACTTTTTTCCTCAAACATGAGATTGATACCGGTGACATAATATACCAGGAAAAAGAACCAATATATGATGATGATGATGCAGGCACGCTGCACGATAGATTGATGAAAGAAGGCGCTGAACTGGTTTTGAAAACAGTACAAGCTATTGATAGAGGCAATTGTCCGCAAATTTTGCAGCAAAGCATTAACAGTAAAGAAATAAAACATGCTCCAAAAATATTTAAAGAAACCTGCGGGATAAACTGGCAATTGCCGTCTCAAAAAATATATAATTTTGTTAGGGGATTAGCCCCCTACCCTGCCGCGTGGACTATTTTAAACGGCAAATCACTTAAAATTTTTACTACAAAGATCATAAATGACAATATATCCACTGATACTAAACCCGGAACATACTTAACGGATAATAAAAAGTTTCTACATTACGTTACCGGAGACGGCTTACTTGCTGTGGAAGAAGTACAGATGGAGGGGAAGAAAAGAATGAATGTTGAAGAATTTTTGAGAGGAAACAAAGTGCATGGCGCATAGCCCCGCCAGTTGGCGGGGCATGGCGCTAAAGACCAGTTCCAATGACAATATCTATAATAGCTGCTGTAGCCCAAAATAATGTAATAGGGAAAGATAATAAGCTGATGTGGCATTTACCCGCAGACCTAAAGCATTTTAAAGAGATTACCATGGGGCATCATATCATCATGGGCAGGAAAACTTTTGAAGCTATTGGGAAAGCTTTACCGGACAGAACTTCTATCATTATTACCAGACAGAAAGGACTTCTTGCAACTGATTGCCTCGTGGTAAACTCATTAGAAGAAGCAATTAAGCTTGCAAAGATGAATAATGAAAACGAAGCTTTCATTATCGGTGGAGGTGAAATTTATAAGTTAGCCATGAATATTGCCAATAAAATTTACTTAACACGGATCGGGGAATCTTTTGAAGGAGATACCTTTTTCCCGGTCATTAACAAGAAGAAATGGGAAGAAACAGCTCGTAAAGAATTTTCAGCAGATGAGAAAAACAGGTACAATTATGCTTTTGTGGAGTTAGAAAAAAAAGTTACTGAGTCGGGTACTAAAAAGGGACTCTCGTGGGATGATTTTTGGGAGTACTTTTTGTCTCACTTTGAAGATTAATCATCCGATTTACATTGAATGAATTTATTCTACTTGCTTTTACTTTCCATTGCCTTTAACTCTTTTCGGGATTCCAAAAGTCCTGTTATAGACATAATCATTAAAAGGATTCCAAAGGCAGCAAATGGTAAACCTAACAATATAGCTCCCCAAAACTCAAAAGTTGTCATTTCTTGTCCCATTATTTAATTGTTTAAAAAGTAAAAAACAAAATCACCTCAAAATATAGAGCTTCCCGAAATTTCGCTTAAACCCCCTATCAGCCGCTGTATTACGATGCCTGATATCTTCACCATTACTCCTTGCAAAAACCCTGTATAAATAAACCCCATTTGCAAGCTTGTCGCCAAATTCGTCAGTACCACACCACTGAAAATTTGTGATATTATTCCCTATCCGAAGGGTACCCAGTTCATCCTGCAAAATTTCGCGCACTACCTTACCCGTAACGGTCATGATCTGGATTTTAATTTCATCAGGGATATCATTCCCCGTTAGGGTAAAAACAAAACGTGTGCAGGTGGAAAATGGATTTGGATATGGGTAAAAATAGGTGATGGTAGATTCATTAATGACATTAAAATTTATCTCGTAAGGATTTACACCTGATTCGTTGCCCGTTACATCTGCACCTTGTACCCGTAATGTATAAATTCCATCACGAAGTGGCTTTTTCTCTGTTAAATACATTTTATCTTCATTTTCGGGGTAATAATCTATTTTGAATTTATTATTAGCTCCGGCAGGAACCCAGCTAATATCTTCCGGGCCGTTGAAATAAACCCTTCTGAAAAATTCAGCATCAGGTTCTTTCAAAAAAATTTCAACACCCAGCGTGTCTGTCTTTAATAAATATTTATTTTCGTCTTTTAAGCTGATTGATATTACAGGGCCAGGCGAAACAATATCCCGATCCATAATATGAACACCATCAAATGTTACATCAAGGATCGGGTGCGTATTATCTTTAAGAACTTTGAATGGAAATTGCAAAATGTTGTTATTGTAATACTGCTCAGGCAATATTTTAGGATTCACATATACATTCAGGTTATTATCACCTGCCAATCCCAGCGTATTAATGCTGAAGCTGAAAAAAAGCGTGTCCCCTGCTTTCAAAGTATTTAAAACGCTGTAAGTTTTAGCCTGCGTCCTTGTTGTCTGATTTGTTAAAGTATATTGAACAGTCAGGGTATCATCAAAATTCCTTGTTGAAATATTCTGAAATGCGAAATTCACATCAAAAATTTCACCTTCGCGCTTATCAGCTATCTTATATTTATCAATACCTATGATTTCAGGATTAATAATGCCTTCGGCTACCCCGTTGTATATCACCTGCCATTTTTTAAGTTGTGGCGGGGTGAAATTTATTGAATCAGACACAGTGGCTTGCAAACGAAGGTACGGATAAACTTCAGGTTCTATCCACGATAGATCTAAACTGTTATTTGTCACACCGGGGTGGACAGGATACTGTTTATTGGACAAATCTATACCGAATATCTCTAATCGAAAGTTATCTGATGTTTCTGATTTTATGTATGTATGATATAATGTACCCCAATCAGAAGCAGGTCCAATAATGGTAGAGGTTATCGTAGCGTTGTAAAATGAACCAAACAATGAAGTAGCAATGCTTATCTGTTGTGAATCAAGAGGAAAACCTGAACCTGGATCGGCTACTATCTCCAGAAGTGCATTTCCATAGCCTGCTCCTTTTTTACCCAAAACAATATAAGGTTCACCATCTTTTAATTGATAGATGATACTACTGGCGCCAATATTTAAAAGCGAGATAAAAGTTTCAAGCGGCCATGTACTATATTGAGCATCACCTTTGCTAAAGATCAAAATATATGTGCTATCATTAATTGAATTAAAATAGTTGTTAAAATCAGCAGGGTTGCTTAGATTAACAAGTTTTCTTAATACATAGGGTTCTTCTAAACCACAATAATAATCCCATCCTTGATCAGCATTAAAAGGGAATGCTGTTCTTTCATCAAAAGTTACGGCTAACAGCCCATTAATATCGCATCCGTTACCGATTTTTGGATCATCATTTAAAGTCAATTCGGTGCTGGCAGGCATTTTATTTCCATAGGTTTGCAGTTTTATATCAACGGTATTCTTCACAAACTCCCAGCGTCTCAGGGCAATATTACGTTCAACATTTACCAAATCGGCTTTGCTGAATTGTGGGAAATGACTTTGTGACCAGCCTTCCGGGCTGCCGGGAATATAAATAAAAGAGCTTTCAGCCCATAATGTATCTTCACCCGCGGGAATATCCCTGAATCGTACACGCCAGTAAAAAACCGTGCTATCTGCAAATGATATAAAATAGGTAGAATCCGGTGTCCATTCCGGCAAAATACCTGAATTAAGTTTGGTGTATGGTAACCTTTTAGGGCTATCAAAAGTATTTATCGTATCCAGCTCAAACACGTAATCACCAGGCCCATTAAGCAAATTTGTTGACTGTGCCATAAATTTAACAGTTGGTGAAGAAACAATGCTATATTCTTTCGGGAACAACGTTATCACACCACTTAGAGCCATATAATATCCAATGATCCCTGTATTATTGATCTCGCTTATTTCATCAATAGTGTCGGTATAATCCAAAAAAACTTTAAACATATTATTACCATAGGTATTAGGGTCTTTGGATGTGATTGCAAACAAAAAGGTATCCTTATAATAAACAGGAGGGGAAAGTACAGCGTCATAGGTTGTTTGACTGCCATCAGAAAAGGTTCGCTCAACGGTGATGTAAAAGGAATCAGGGATAGCTTTGCCAAAGTTTGAAGCTATGATGCCTATGGCAAATGAATCGGAAACGGATGTGACGGGTTCTCCATCGTAGGAATGTATGAATAATTGGTCATCATTGGTGTACAGGTCCGGCTTGTAAGCTCCAAAAAGCTTAATAGCCGGGTCACCCTGTAGATTTGTTTCCTGGGCACTTGCGCGCCACGCAATACTTTTATTGTTTTTAATAAATTTTCTAATGGTTTCTTTTTGAATTTCCCCTATTGATTTCCCCCAAAAAACACTATTTGCAAATGCTATGTCATAAAATTTATAAGTATAATTGTTTAATACATTATTAATTCCCAAATGTGAATGAGCCAAAAACAGCAAAGCGCCTTTATCTTTTGCTAAAAGCCAATCTTCACCCAGCGACTCACCTACATAAGCATTCCCTGCATAACATCCATTCATGATGATCATTGGATATTTTCCTTTATTGTTATACTCCATGATTGGATTAGTTATATCACCAATAGCTATTTCTGATGTAGTACTTGCTGAATGACCAAAAAATTGTATCAGTAATAATCCATCGTTGACATCCTTTACGATATCAAAAAGTTGTATATCAGGACTGGTTTTTGATACGGTTTTGACGCTGGCGCCCATATAAATTCCCTCAGCTATATCTTTTTGTGCAGTGAGGGCATTTATAAAAAAATTCTGTTCCCATGCAGTCTTACCACCTGCCAAATGCAGAATTTTCTTTCTCCAAAGGTCGTCATAATCAAAAGATTCATGCTCTTTAATTTTATCAAGGTAATTAATTACGTCTTGTTGTGTCCGGGCAGATAGCCTGCCTATTGGGATTGTTGGTACATCTTCTTCTATTCCATCTAAGCCCATTGTAAACATCAGGTCACTCCCTGGCAGTCCTGCGGTGGGCACCAAATCCTTTTCTGAAAAATTACCCGGATATTTTCTATAATATACAATAGTATCGCCACTTTTATAATTATGGTTAATAACCAAGCCCTTTCCAATAATAAATATATGTTTAGTACTATCGGGATTACCATCATACAGATATTTAATAAATCTTTTTATGCCAACAGGGCCGTACTCACCATAGCCAAACTGATCATAGATTTGGTCAACGTTAATAGTTAAGGGTTTAAAGCTGCCACCATTAATTGAGGCACGATAAGCAGCATAATCTAATGCTGCACTGATTAATTTTTTATGGGTTATTACAATATAATCATAATCTACAGGGATGATAGGGTTGAAACTGACGACATTGATACTGGTTGGTTTAGTATAATTGGAAGCAGCATTGGCAAAAAGCCTTCCTGGTTTTTCCGTACTGTCAACTGCTGCCTTGAAATTGTTTACGGAAAAGCTACCCCCTACCCTTTTGATGTTTTTTTTATCAGTGATATCATATAAAATAATATCAGCGGGAGCATTTTGAATTTCAACAACTGACATTTTTGTACCTGGCAGATTAAAATATTTAGAAAGATCATTATTCATATTGTATGTCTGTGGGTAGGTTAATTTTATATAGGCAATTGATACCCGGTCGGCTGCACCGCTAACACCCAATACCTTCATTTTTACATAATACTCTCCTGTACCACTGATATCCGCAGTATCTAATTGCTTAGTAACTAATTCTGTTCTAAAACCAACACCAAATTGTACGGCTTGGATTTGTTTAAAAATACCGGTTAAAGAATCACTACCTGAAAGTATTACGTTATGCGCATTACTGTTCCTGCCTATAAGCAATATTTCAATGACCGGTTGCTGAACTCCACCGGTATATACGTTTATAACAGGCGCTAATTTAAAATCAATAGCGCCATTTTGAGCCACATTAGTGCTAAACCAGCCTTCTGCCAGTTCCCATTGAGCAAGATTAGGATTACCTTTCTTTTGTGCAGATGCGTAACTATTTGTTAAAACAAGGAGCTTCTCTGCAAGATGATAATTCTCAGTAGGCAATACTAAAGGGATAGGGATGTTGTCAATTTTCATCCTGTTAGTTAGCACACCATTTTTCCAGGTAAGAAAATAAGCGCTTGTATCAGAAAACAGGCTGTAATATTTGTGTGGTTGCGAGCTTGCAGGAACGTAAAGCGCTGAGTCTTGCGTGCCATCATTCATTTCTCCATAAAACTCAATATAGTCACTCGAATCAAAAATTAAATCATTTTCACCCACTACGTATATTGCCTGTTCAATGCCTCTGTGGAAAAGTTGTATATACTTTGGATTTTCAGAAATAAAATCAACGCCTGCATTTACCAGATCTGTGTATTCTATCCGGTATATCCCGGTTTCTGCAAGCTTTATTTTATAATAGGATTGTCCCGGATTTATCCATTCATTGCCGTATTTTATTGTTTGTGCATTTACATTTAAAATATTAATTAATAATAAGGCAGCAATGGATAATTGAATACGGTATGGTAATACGTTTGTCATACAGTGGTTATTCGTCTTCGGAAATCTCAGATGGAATAAGGGTTGGGGATTTCCGAAGCTTTGTCTTTTAGTTGTTTTTTCCTTCCTCCTTCATTCAAACTTCGGAAATCACCTTCCCGCATGGCCACATGAGATTTCCGAAGGTATGTGCAATTTGGTTGTCATACCATTGTATGACTTAAGTATTAATTGAACGCAACCTTCAAAGAGAATACATTCGAGAAAAGCGCTTCGGATTGATCTCCTATATCGGTTAAGGCATAATCAATCGTAAAGTTACTGATTTTTACGCCAATACCAAAATTTGGTTGGACATCAGGGTAGGTAGAGTGGTCATAATCCTTTATTCGCTGGTAATTCCCAACTCCAAATCGAAGAAAGACAATTTTCTTGTAATCAAGCTCAAAACCCAGGTGGGGGTCAATAGAAACTAAATTTGATTTAAGCAGTACGTTTCTCTTACCATCAAAAGTCAGGTCAAGGTCAATTGCAGGTAATATAGATATCTTTTCCTGATAAATATTAAACTCCTTTCCCGCACCAAGTAAGAGCTTTGGCAAGGTAACTTCAATTGAATTTTCAGGAATTTCATTACCTGTCAGCTTATAGGTTTCAGCAACCAATTCTGTATTATGTGACCATGCATTAAAGGTTGTAGTAATATCCCTGCCCATCAAACCGAATTTCCAGCCTTTATGTTCTAATTGCGCCCCAACATCTATTCCAAAGCCCCAGGCGTTAGCAAAATTCCCTACGCTTCTATAGATAATCTTGAAATTAGCTCCCAGGTTTAAGCCTTCAATAAAGGGCGCCTTCCTGGCATAAGTAAATAAAAAGGCATAATCAGCAGCCGAAAAGTACCTTATATTATTATAGTTTATAGCCCCGTTTGCATCATACAAAAAACGTGTATCAGGAATATCATCTACGCCAAATCTAATCACAGATACAGCTAAATAGCTGGTAGAATCAATAGGAGTGGCAAAAGCCCCATAGTCATATTTAGCGATCCCTGCAAAATACTCAGAATGCATCAATGATATCTCATACTTGTTTTTGATATTGACCAAACCCGCAGGATTCCAGTAGCCCGAAGTGACATCATTGACAAGCGCCACCTGTACATTTGACATCCCTAATGCGCGGGCGCCTACACCAATCGCCAGAAATTCATTACTGTATTTAGGAGCGCTGATTTGGGAGAAACAGTCGGCAGTTGTCAGTAGGCAGTTGGCAATGAAGTAAAAAATGATAATTAATTGTTTCACTATATATTACTTTAAGTTTGCCAATTTACAACGAGATGAAAAGGAAAAAATTGTAAGAGCATAGAGCATTAATCGTTAGCTGTTAGCTTTTAGCTGTTAGCTGTTAGCCGTTAATTTCAGTGTAATAATGAAACTGTTGATCATGCGTTGCTCTTCATGCAACCCTTCAATCAGTTTATCCGCATCAACCGGGTTTGCTAATTCCAAATCTCTTATGATCAACAACTGCGTTTCCAACTCAAAAGCAGAACCCAGTGCAACTTCCACTAAAAGCTGTTAGCTGTTGGCTGTTAGCTAAAAGCCAAAAGCTAATAGCTAAAAGCTAAAAGCTAACCTTAATGCTCTGCCCCGCCAACAGGCGGGGCCATGCGCTTAACTTTTCCATTTAATATTACACCCCAAACTCGGCTTTTGCTCTTTGCTAATTTCTTTTCCTTCTAATAAAGCATCCAAAGCTGCCCGGATATCTTTACCGGTTACAGGAATACCATCACCTGGCCTGGAATCGTCTAATTGCCCCCTGTAAACACATTTCATTTCACCATCAAAAATGCTGAAATCTGGTGTGCAGGCTGCCTGGTATGCCCTGGCTACATCTTGTGTTTCATCATAAAGATATGGGAACGGATAACCAAATTCTCCTGCCACTTTTTTCATCTTTTCAGGAGCATCTTCAGGATAGTTTACAATATCATTGCTGCTGATAGCGATAAAAGCAATGCCTTTGGGAATGTAATCATTGGCAAGCTTTACCAATTCGTCCTGCACGTGCTTAACATAAGGACAGTGATTACAGATGAACATGATCACCGTTGCCTTGTATGATCCAAGCTCATCTAAGCTCTTACTTTGACCTGAAAAAGGTTCAAATAATGTAAAATCAGGCGCTTTAAAACCCAACGGGATCTGGATTGTTGCTGTTTCGGCCATGTTTTTTTTTGTTACAAATTTATAACAATTTTCTCAACAAATACAATTCAAAAAAAAATATTATTGATAGGCACTATTCAATCAACCCCCTCAATCTTACTTTCAAACAAAGAATTTCCAAAATTGTAATAAAGACTAACACCCGCATAAGGCGCTGTTCTTATGCTATAAGCCTCTTTTACCTCTTTTGCATCCAGGAATGACAGCCTTCTGAACGTTGTGATCCCTGCCTCTGCTATAACTTTAAAATTACTTTTAAATTTGTAGTTGAATGAAACATTATTTTTTAAATGACTGTAATTGATGGCCAGAAAATCCTCACCAAAATAGCTGCTTTCTCTGAACACTGCATTGAAACCACTTAAGGTACTTATGAGGTTTATACTAACTTTTTTTGAAAATTTGCAGGTAAGCTTTGCCTGAACGGGAAAGATCATCGTCACTCTCCAATCTTTATTCAATTTATAAGTAAAACCTAAAAGCGGCACTGGTAAAACCCTACCCTGATTATATACCAATCCGGCTCCGTAAAAGTAAATAAACCGAAGGTTATTCAACCTGATGCGGGCAACATATCCCAAAAAATTTGGAGTTGGTGAGCTGATAGTTCCTTTGCTTTCTGAAAAATATAAATTAGCCGAATATACCCACAACCCGCTTCTGATACTTGCAGATAAGCCTGTCAGCCCCAGGGCAATGGTATAAATTGATTGTTTTTCATCAAAAAGGCCAATGTCCGGTCTTCTTAAGCTTGTATTAAAAGTCAGAAACAACTGGCTGGCTTTTGCATCTAACTTTTTAAAGCTGATCCCCATCTTTGTTCTTATGGGTAGCACTAATTGAGCTCTGTATTTACTGATCTGGAACTTTGCAGTATCATTTATTTCAGCAGGAAGCGTATATTCAGTACCAATGCTCAATCCGGGTTTGAATAAAAAACCTACATGGATTGACTGGGCAAAGCCCCCCTTAATCCCCCTAAAAGGGGGAAATAAAATATAGCAAATTGTTAGAAAAAACAATAAGCTAAGTTTAAAAGTTATCAATTTCATTATAGCACAAACTTATACAAGTTATAAAATTACCGAAGTTTTAATTAATTTGTATCGGAATTTCAAAAATTTATACACACCTGTGTCCCGCAATATGCGGGACTTCGGTGCGCAGGCACAAGTTGGTAGTTAGCAATATTGCCAACTGCCTTCTGCTCCCGCCTGAGGCGGGACCAACTATTATTTTAGTACAACTTACGGAGTTATATTCTTATTACATTATTTGGAAAAATTATTATCTATATATTTTAAAGTAATCAAAACATTTTTTACGTTTGTGAAATTATTGATGGAAGCGTTTCAATCATTTTTGATAAATAATTTAAAGACTTACGGGGCTACCATTGCCTGGATCGTTGTTTTATTTTTCTTTGGGAAGTTTATTTTAAAAGCGATCATCAGGCGGTTAGTTAGATTGACCGGTCATTTAGAGCGTACAGGCGATAAAGAAAGAAGCAATTTAGAAGCACGAGCCAAAACCCTGGGAACTGTTTTGGTCGCAACAGGAAATGTTATTATTTACACAATAATATTGTTGATGGTATTAGGTCTGTTCGGGATAGATATCCGTCCTATACTTGCCGGAGCGGGAATTGTAGGCCTGGCAGTTGGATTTGGCGCTCAATCATTAGTCAAAGATTTCGTATCAGGGTTATTTATACTCATTGAAAATCAATATAGTGTTGGAGATAAAGTTAAAATCGGTAATTTTGAAGGCACGGTAATAAAGATCACTATTCGTTCCACTGTTTTACAAGATAGTGAGGGTAAAGTTCTGTATATTTCAAATGGATCAATAAGTAATGTGATCAATTATTCTAATAAAAAATTATCTGATGGGATCTAAAAAGAATTATTTCATGAAATAATTATCTGTATTTATAAATAAAGGAGTATTCACTATGAAAAAGTTTTTATTATCCATAACTCAAATGGTGTTGGTATTGCTAGCATTGCCAACTGCCAACTGCCTGTTGCTAACTTCTTCAATTGCCCAGCATACTTTTTCTATCGTAGCTGTGGACACTGTAACAGGTGAGGTTGGGAGCGCTGGCGCTTCCTGTATTAATAATTCTATTATTATCAGTGACTTACATCCTGGCAGGGGGGCTATTCACACACAAGCATTGTGGAATGCCGGTAACCAAAATTATGCAAGCGCTTTGATGGATCAGGGTTACTCCCCCGCTCAAATTATTGATTCTTTAGTCGCAAATGACGCGCAGGCAACCCCGCAAGAGCGCCAATATGGAATAGCAGATTTTGATTCTACGGGAAGTCCGGGAACTGCTGGATTTACCGGAACAGCTAATACCAATTACAAAAATCACGTTCTTGGCCCGAACTATTCTATACAAGGAAACATATTATTGGGACAACAAATATTAGATTCTATGGAAGCCGGATTTTTAAATACCACGGGTTCTTTTGCAGAAAAACTAATGGCGGCTTTGCAGGGAGCAAAAGTGCCAGGAGCAGATACCCGTTGTACATCCAATGGCACTTCGTCACTATCTTCATTTATCAGGGTGGCCAAACCAGGCGATACAACCGGTAGCATTTACCTGCATCTTGATGTCAATTCAACTCCTCCGGGTGTTGAGCCAATTGATTCGTTGCAGTCTCTTTTCAGCTCTCTCTCTACTGACTGTAATGTATCAAAAGCCAATTTTATCCAGAGCGCTGATACGGTGGATTTAGGTACTTCTTCGGGCAAAATTCTATTCACTGATAACAGCCAATTTGTCTCAAGCCGTTTTTGGGATATGGGGGATGCGACAGTAAAAACTAATGAAACCGTTTTTTTTCATTCATATAATTCTACAGGAACATATACTGTGACTTTGACAGTTTCAAATCTTAATTGTACTGATATATTTACTGCACTGGTAGTTGTGGTAAACTCAAAGTGTCCGTGAAAAGTTCATGGCGCAAAGCGTAAAAAATTAATATTACCAATTGAAATTGACAACTATGAATTTAACAATCTCAAAAAATCAGGTTTTGGTGTTTGTATTTTTATTTTCTTGTGCTAAATGTATATATGCACAAAACCATATTCCCTTGCATTTAAAGCAGCTACAAACAAAAAAAAATCAGTATCATGCAGCCAGTATCAGGGATCAAACTTTTCGAAGCCAGTATCAAGTACACCCGACAAGCCGGGATCTACGCTTCGCTCCGACCGGCACCCAGTACTCAGTGGCAATTCCAATTTTTTCAGAAAATTTTTCAAGCGGTACATTGCCTGCAGGATGGCAAAATATAGATAATTTAACAGGAGGCACCTGGGCATTTAATAATCCGGGTGGGCGTACAATTAATACACCAACGGGTGGCAATGGTTTTGCTATTTTCGATTCAGACTTTTTCGGTAATGACGGTAAAGCAGAAGATGGGGATCTGATCACTCCAATGCTGGATGCTACCGCTCTTCAATATGTTATGCTATCATTCAGCCATTATTTCAGAAGCGGATTTGGAGGAGCAGCGGAAGTTTTTGCGAGTAATGATGGAGGAAATACCTATGCTTCCTTAGCCAGTTGGAGTTCTTCAACTCCCAATGCTCAATCAGAAACAATTGATATATCAGCTATTGCAGCAGGAAATGATAGCGTGATGATAAAATTCAAGTGGACCGGAAATTGGTCGTGGTGGTGGGCAATTGATGATATTTCAATAGGGTTGCCCCCAAACTTTGAGCCTCAATTAGTCAGTGCCGGTTTACCCTCTTTATATTCCATGATCCCTGTTTCCCAGGCAGAAAAGATAAATTTTAATGGAGAAGTAAAAAATAATGGCTCAGATACCATTCCCAACATAGGTGTCTATGTAGATATCAATACAGGTCTTTTCAGCGATACGATCTGGTTAACTAATTTAGCGGGTTTTACTTCTGCTGCATTTAATTCAACAAAGCCTTTTGCACCTCCTGCCATCGGTACATACAATGTTGATTTCAGAATAGAATCAGATTCTGCAGATGCTGATACAACTAATAATCAACTAACTGCTCAATTTGAAGTAAGTGACTCGGTTTATGCCTGGGATAATGATATCGTGAATGGAAGCACAGCACCGGGAGCCCCCTTATCGGGTTTTACAAATATTATTTACGGACAATTATATAAAGTTACTAATGAAGATACCTTAACCTCTATCACCTTTAAGCTGTGGAGCGGTACGATCGGACAAAAAGTAACAGCCGCTGTATATTTTACCGATGGCAACAAATTACCGGCTGCTGAAGTGCCATTATCCACTACGGATACATTGGTGATCAGCAGTACAGCACAAACCTGGTACACTTTGCCAATTCAAGGTAAACCAATTATTCTACCACCGGGTACTTACCTTGTGGGAGTAAAAGAAGCAAACGGAGCAACCCCAATAGGTATGACCCTTTCCACGACTGATTTTGTTCCAAATTCATCCTATATATTTGCTGAAGGTTTTGGATGGACCAAATCAGAAAATTTTTGGGTGGGTGAATTTATTTATTTGATAAGAGCCAATTTTGGAAAGACAGATCAGATTCCTCCTCTTATAGTTGATTCCATTATAACTCAAGAGGCTGCATGTGTCACTGCTGATGCATTTTTAACGGTATTCGCCAGTGGTGGCTTAGGCTCATTGATGTACAGTATTGATACAGGGGCAACGTATCAACCTGTAGGAACCGCTTATGATAGCTTAACAGCCGGGATCTACCAGATTATTATTAAAGATTCAAATCATTGTATATCTGCAATTAAAGTTATAAATAATGCCGGTGCTGCTACAATTTCTATAGACTCAATAGCTGATGTTGGTTGTTATGGCGATTCAACAGGAATCATAATTGTATCTGCCTCTGGTGGCTTCCCTCCTTATGAATTTAGCATTGATGGTGCAGCGGTTTGGCAAACAAATGACACATTTGCCAGCCTATGGGCTAACCAATACATAATTTTAGTACGGGATTCTGATACCTGTGTTGGTTCAACAGTTATATCAATTTCTGAACCGGTACCTCTAGCCATATCTATGGGTGGTATTGATGTAAGTTGTAATGGATCAAATGACGGGATAGTATGGGTTACTATCACAGGAGGTACATCTCCATATTTTTATTTGTGGAACGACTCTCTTGCACAACTCACAGATACAGCATATAATTTACCACAAGGTACTTATATTGTATGGGTATGGGACGCTAATGGGTGTAACATCATTGATTCTATTGAAATTTTTGAGCCTACTACTTCTCTTTCAGGAGTAATTACTGCAACTGATGATTCTACAGGAGCAAATGTGGGTACAGCAAAAGTAGTGGTCTCGGGTGGAACTCCTCCTTATACCTATTTATGGAATACTACCCCTCCTCAAACAGCCGATAGTATCGGTGGTCTTGCACCAGGTACTTATACTGTAACTGTAACTGATGCTAATGGATGCCTGTTGATTGATAGCGTGACTGTAAATCCTCCAACAGGTTTTATTGAAATTATTAATGGAAATGGCTATATCAAACTATATCCTAACCCCACCACTGGTAAGCTAAGTATTATATTTGATGCTTATGTGCCGCAACCATCGTCAATAAAAGTGCTTAATATTATAGGAAATATAATCGCTGATATTACAATGGCAACCGGATCAATTAAAAATGATTATGCTATAGACTTATCAAATAAGCCTGAAGGTATGTATTTCATACAAATCCAAACTGCTGATAGAGTAATCACCAAAAAAATTATTCTTAACAGGTAAAATTGGAAGCAGTAATTGGAAAATTGAAAATAGTTGTTCTATTTGCAATTTTCCCCGCTTACTGGGGTACTGCACTTTTTATATTTTAAACTTTTAAAAACTTTCAATCATGAAAACTTTAAGATCATTACTTTTATTAGCGTTTCCGTTTTTACTTTTCAGTTGTGGTGAAAAAGTAAAGGAGGCAAAAGAGGCCTATAATGTTTTGTCAAGCCTGCAGAAAACAGCTAAAAACATGGAGAAAACTGTTGAAGAAGCAGAAAAAAAGCACCAGGAAAGAATTGCCAGGGGAGATACCACAGCAATGCATTATAAAGACCTTCAAAAATATTTACCAGAGAATATTTCAGGATATTCAACTGAAGGTAGCCCAAACGGAACTTCTATGAATATGAGCGGCATGTCTTATTCTCTATGCGAGCAAAAATTTGTCAATGATGCAGGAGACCTGGTTAAAATAGCGCTGATGGATTACAACGGAGCCTACCAGTTGTACCAGGGTGTGCTTGCCGTTTATTCAATGAGCATATCCGTTGAGACTGACGAAGAAAAAATGCAATCTATACAGCTCAGCAATGAAGATATTAAAGGCTGGGAAGCGCTGAAGAAAAAAGAGAAGAAAGCATCTGTATTTTTTGGCATTTCAGAAAGATTCTACCTCGCAATTGAAGCGGATAACCAGCAAGATACAGAATTGGTTAAATCAATTGCTGAAAATATGGATTTGGAAGAGTTATCTAAGTTGTGATTTTTACGTATAATGATATGAGAAAAGAAATTGGACAATATTTGATAGACATTTCCAAATTGGTTTTTGGTGGCGTAGTATTGGGTACAATATTTAATATTGGAGATATACCTAAATCGACTTTATTATTATTGGGAGTATTAGCAACCTTAATTTTTGCAATATGGGGTTTCTTATTAATTAAAGATAAATAAAATATTATGGAATATATAATTTTACATACTTTTTTAATAGTAATAGGAATTATCGGCATTATCTGGACTTTGATTTACGATAAAAGGAAAAAACAAGTAAAACATAATTAGTGGAATACATTATTTTACATTCAGTTTTACTTGTTGGAGGTCTTATTGCTTTAATCTGGATACTTATTTATGACAAAAAACAAGAGAAAAAATTAAAAGCAGATAACAGGTAATTAAAATTATTACTTTTTCCTATAGGAAGTTGGTAATGATTGTCAACTGCCAACGGCCAACTGTCAATTTTTCCAGAGTACCCGGAGCTAACTTGTTATTTTACCTTTTACTTATATATTGAACCATGCCCCCAATCATCGCCCCCTCCATCCTTGCTGCTGACTTTGCCAATCTTCAGCGTGAGATAGAAATGCTAAATCAAAGTGAAGCGGATTGGATCCACCTTGACGTTATGGACGGCAGGTTTGTGCCTAATATATCTTTTGGGATCCCGGTCACTGAAGCGATAAAGCGTATTGCCAAAAAGCCGTTAGACATCCATTTAATGATCGTTGAACCTGAAAAATATCTTGAGGACTTCAGGAATGCCGGAGCCGATACCTTAACCGTCCATCTGGAAGCTTGTGATCATCTGCAAAGAACTATTCATCAAATCAAAGAAGCAGGCTGCAAGGCAGGAGTTGCCATCAACCCGCACACATCCGTAAATCTACTGGAAGAGGTCATAGCCGACATAGACCTTGTTTGTCTGATGTCAGTAAATCCGGGCTTTGGCGGGCAAAAATTTATTCATCATACATACGAGAAAACAAAGAAGCTAAAGGAGTTAATCAAAGCAAACAATTCAAAAGCGCTCATTGAAATTGATGGCGGCGTCAATTCAGAAAACGCTCCAAAGCTTTTATCGCTTGGCGCAGATGTGCTTGTGGCAGGTAATTTTGTATTCAGCGCACCTGATCCTCTTAAAATTATTGCGGATTTGAAAAATTAAGCTGACAATAATAACTGCAGGATTTTTCCGTTTGTCTGGTTAAATGATAAGAACTTCCATAGCAGCCATCCTGATTGCCTTCGCTTCAGCTTCTGCTTTTTCTCAATACGCAACTCTTTCGGGTAAAGTAACTAACCACGCAGGAAAACCTGTTGAATTTGCAACCATTGCAATTGAAGGGTCAGCAAAAGGAACCATTACCAATGCATCCGGTGAGTTCAAAATAAAGATCCCGGCTGACCGGGATATTAGCTGCATTATCAGGTACGTTGGCTTTAAGGATCATCTTATCCGGATCAATTTAAAAGAAAACGAAGAATATTATCAAGAGGTCATTCTGCAAAAGGACGTTAAATATCTCAAAGAGGTTGAAGTAACCGGTGAGATGCCGGACGACAAAAGACGGGAAGTAAGCATTATTAAGATAGACCCCAGGATACCTAAGCTTGTTCCCTCTCCTTTTGGCGATTTTACAAGGATATTAGCTACGCTGCCGGGTGTAGTTACTGCCAGTGAATTATCATCTACTTATTCCGTGCGCGGAGGCAATTATGATGAAAACCTGGTTTATGTGAATGATATTGAAATTTACAGGCCATTCCTGATACGCTCAGGGCAACAGGAGGGATTGAGCTTTGTTAACCCCGACATGGCTGCAGACATAGAATTTTCATCTGGTGGCTGGCAGGCGAAGTATGGTGATAAGCTATCATCAGTTTTAAATATTAAATACAAAGAGCCCAAAAAATTCGCTGGCTCCGTGACTTTAGGACTTTTGGGAGGATCAATACACCTGGAAGGCGCTTCAAAGAACCAAAGATTTTCTTATTTGGTCGGGCTGCGTCAAAAAAATTCACAGTACCTGCTGAAAACCCTTCCCGTAAAAGGAGATTACAAGCCAAAATTCACTGACATTCAGACCTGGTTAAACTTTGACCTAACAAGACGCACAAGCCCGCCTGAAAAGGAGAAACGGGGAATCGGAGAAACGGAGAGAAGGAAAACGAAGCAATTCACCGATTCGGTAAGAAATAATGGCGGGGTGGGATTTAGGGGGGCTGTTAGGGGGGCTTCTACAACCCTGGGGATCCTGGCTTCCTATGCCCGTAACCGATACCTCGTACAGCCCAGCGAACAAGAAACAACTTTTGGAACTTTTAACAGGGTATTAAGGCTATTTGTCGCCTTTGACGGCCAGGAACTCATGCAGTTTGACACTTACCAGGGAGGCCTGAAATTATCCCGTAGATTTAAAAAGGGAAAAATTGACTTGATTGCTTCTGTAATGAACACCCGTGAAAGAGAGTTTCTCGATGTTGAAAGTGGTTACCGGCTTTGCCAGGTGGGTACTGAATTCGGTAAAAAAGATTTTAATAAATGTGTTTCCACTATTGGTATTGGAACAAACTTTAACCACGCTCGAAATACCCTCCTGGCAACTGTAGCTTCATTTGAACATAAAGGCCTTTTATACAATGCTAATGCAAGAAATTCTGTTGAATGGGGCATAAAATATTCCAAAGAGATCATTCATGACGAGCTATTTGAATATTCATTTGCAGATTCTTCTGATTTCGTAATAGATCTCCAATCCACCAAAACCAGTATTGACCTGAATACCAACAGGCTCAGCAGTTTTATTCAATATAATTTCAAAATTGATCCTTCCAAAACCCTCAATTTTGGCTATAGATTAAGCATTTGGGACTTTAACAACCAGCTTTTATTTAGCCCAAGGATACAATATTCCTGGAAACCAAAATGGGAAAAAGATGTGGTATTCAGAAGTGCGATCGGGATCTATCAGCAGCCCCCGTTTTACAGGGAACTCAGAGATAAAGACGGGATGATCAACGATTCATTAAAAGCACAAACCTCTGTCCACACGGTGTTTGGTAGCGATATGAATTTTAAGGCATGGGGCAGGGATTTTAAGCTGGTATCTGAAGCTTATTTCAAATATATTTATAATGTTATTCCCTATGATATTGATAACGTGAAGATCCGGTATTTTGCTAATAATAATGCAAAAGCTTATGCAGCCGGTCTGGATTTCCGGGTTAGCGGAGAGTTCATTAAAGGCGCTCAATCATGGTTTAGTTTAGGATATTTAACCACCAAAGAAGATATTGAAGGCGATTATTACGATGTATATTATGATAGTACAGGCGAGGAGATCAATCCGAATCTTGATGGTTATGATAAAGTAGCCTATATGGATTCTCTACAGCCCGGTTATATCCGAAGATCTACTGACCAAAGATTGACGGTTGGGATATTTTTCCAGGATCATATCCCCAATAATCCATCCATAAAAATGTATTTGAACCTGGTTTTCGGTACCGGGCTCCCTTTCGGCCCCCCTGGCTCTAAAAGGTACCGGAACTTTGCTACTGCTCCACGCTACCAAAGAGTGGATATTGGATTTTCAAAACTTATAAAATTTTATGATAAAGGCGTTGATAGAAAAAAAAGGATAGAATCAATATGGTTGGGTTTGGAAATATTAAACTTGCTTGGCTACAACAATACCATCTCCCACACCTGGGTTGAAGATGTGTATAACACCAAGTGGGCTGTACCGAATCATTTATCAGCCAGGTTTTTTAATCTTAGAATTATTGCTAAGTTTTAAGTTGGTTATTAGTTTGTTAGTTTTTAGTTATGGTTATTTAGTTATTGGTTTTAGTTTATTAGTTTTACGGTTTACTTATGCAAAAAAATATAAAAAATAAAGTCCTGATACTTATCGGCTCAAAGACAGACGAACCTATCATGCAGGAGACGGTTAAGTATCTTAATTGGTTTGGTATAAAAGGAGACCTGATCGTTGCATCAGCACACAGAGATGCCGAAAAGTGCATTCAACTTTCAAAAGAGGCTAAGCAAAAAGGTTATTCCTGCATCATAGCAGCAGCAGGTATGGCCGCAGCGATCCCGGGGGTTGTTGCAGCGCATTCTGATCTTCCTGTACTTGGTGTTCCGCTTGAGGGTGGATTGATGAATGGTGTGGACGCCCTCTATTCTATTGTACAAATGCCGGCAGGCGTACCCGTAGGTACGTTAGCCGTTGGAAAAGCCGGTGCACGTAACAGCGCTGTGTTAGCAGCTCGTATCATTGCATTGAATAATGAAGAGGTTGCTAAGAAATTAAAAGATTTTAAAGAGCTTGGATTTAAAATATAAAGCCAATAATTTGGTAGGAGGGTAAAAAGAATAATTCAATGCTTTAGCCCTTTAAGCGAAACAACATGTCAAACAAAATTGCTGGTACATGCAGTTTGGGCTACCAAAGACAGGAAACCCTTAATGAGCATGGAGAATAAAAACGCTCTGTGCAGACACATCAGGGAGAATGCTATTTCAAAAAGCATCCATCTTATAAATGTGAATGGGTGGAAGGAGCATCTGCATTGTCTTTTATCTTTATCGCCCGAACAGAACATTGCCACACTGATGAACCTCATAAAAGGAGAGTCATCGTTTTGGGCAAACAAAAACCTGAAATGGAGTGAAAAATTCGGATGGCAGGACGAATATTTTGCCGTGTCAGTGAGTCAGTCGCATTTTGATGTGGTGAACAATTATATAACCAATCAGGAAGAGCATCACAAGAAAAAAACATTTCAGCAGGAATATGATGAGTTTATTAAAAATTATGGGTTTGAGAGCTAAAGGGCTAAAGCCCTACGCAAACAACGGGGCCCATGTAATCCCCGCCCTGAAGGACGGGGCAACTGAGACAACATCCATACTCTTCATTCTTCATTTTACATTCTTGATTCTAAATTCTACACTCCCGTTACACGCGCACCTGTGTGCCGAAACACACGCCAACCCTTACTTCGGTGTGCCCGCCTGCCACAATGCCTGTCTGCCGAACAGGCAGGCAATGGCGGGCAGGCAGGCCCAAGACACCCTCCGCCCCCCAATAATCACCATCATAGACACCTGCCCCCCACCCCGCACCATCACCGTACCCACAAAACCCGGAGGCTCTTATATAATACAAACCCCAGGCGGCCCGCGAACCATACCATTAACACCGCCAAAAGCAGCGCCCGCCACCCAGCCCCTTTCTAACTTCACCACTTACGACACCGAGCAAGGGCTGGCTTTGAGCGGCATTGCCTGCGGCTACTTAGACAGATCGGGAAACCTCTGGTTCGGCACAGTTGGCGGGGGGGTGAGCCGCTATGACGGGAAATCCTTTACGACCTATACGACCGCTCAGGGACTTGCGGGTAATTCGGTATGGAGCATCACCGAAGACAAATCGGGAAACCTCTGGTTCGGCACATCTGGCGGGGGGGTGAGCCGCTATGACGGGAAATCCTTTACGACCTATACGACCGCTCAGAGGCTTGCGCATAATGTAGTAACGAGCATCACCGAAGACAAATCGGGAAACCTCTGGTTCGGCACATATGGCGGGGGGGTGAGCCGCTATGACGGAGTTT
>VRUD01000055.1:0-6655 GCA_019456305.1 Cytophagales bacterium
CAATGGGTAGGCGGTGAACCCGCTTACATGCTCATGGTAAACGTGGCGCTTGCCGGATTGTTTCTTCCGTTGCATAATTTAGCAGTGAGCAAATTAGAACAACGGTTATTTAAGACAAGAAAGAGAAAGTTAAAAAAGGAAAAAAGAATATAACCACGAATTACACGAATTACACAAATTAAATTAGTGTAATTCTTAATTAGTGTAATTCGTGTAATTAGTGGTTTCGTGGTTTCATTTTACATTTTCGTAAATTCGTATTGATTCGTTATTCGTTGATAATTTTAAACCAAATCAAACAAGCTCTTGATCCCTATCTGTTTCTGTGTTGTAAAACCTTCTCCATACTTCACTCCTATGGCATGGCCCATTTCCATTGCTCTTGCTTCAAGGTATTCCAGAAATCCTTTTTGTGAAATGTAGGTTTCGGGTTCATCGCTGGCGGGATTGTAAAACTGGCTTTTAAAGGTTTTTAGAGCTTCAAGCTTTTTTTCCCAGAAGGGTGTAATATCAACAACAAAATCGGGCTTGATGTATCTATCTTGTATATAATGGTAAACCGCTTTAGGTCTCCACGCATCCTGAAGCCCCGGGGTTAATGTCTCAATTTTCTGTAACCCTGATAAAAAACATGCCCTCACAGTCAGCTCTGCACATTTTTGGTGGTCAGGGTGGCGGTCATGTATGGCGCTTGCAAGCACAATTTGCGGCTTGTACCTTCTGATGATCTTAATAAGCTCCAGGCAATGCTGATCATCATTTTTAAAGAAAACATCTGCAAAGCCAAGATTTTCTCTTACGGAAAGGCCCAGTATTTTGCCTGCTGCTTCTGCTTCCTTATCACGAATTTCCGGGGTACCCCTGGTTGACATTTCACCTCTTGTAAAGTCTGCAATACCTACCTTTTTACCCATTTCCACGTGCGAAATGATGGTACCCCCGCACCCAAGCTCAGCATCGTCAGGGTGGGCGGCTGTAACTAATATGTCAAGTTTCATGAGATGGTTGTTGGATGTTAATTCTTGATTTTGAAACCACTAATTACACGAATTACACTAATTAAGAATTTCACTAATTTAGTGTAATTAGTGTAATTAGTGGTTTCGGATTTCGGATTTTGGATGCCATTTGTTGGTCATCCAAAATCCAATTTCGCCAGATATCTTTCAGCATCAAGAGCAGCCATGCAGCCGGTCCCGGCAGCCGTTACCGCCTGCCTGTAAACATGATCCTGGGCATCCCCGCAGGTAAATACGCCTTCAATGTTTGTATGGGTTGAACCAGCCTCAGTGATTATATACCCGTTTTCATCCATTTTAATATAATCTACAAAAATTGCGGTATTTGGCTTGTGCCCAATGGCTACAAAAAATCCTTTTATTGGTACTTCTTTGAGCTCACCGGTTTTTGTGTTTTTATATCTTAAGCCTTCCACTTCATCTTTGCCCAAAATTTCATCTGTTACCGAATTCCATAGGAGTTCAATATTAGGAGTATTCTCCACCCGCTCTTGCATAAATTTTGAAGCTCTCATTTGATCTCTGCGAACCAACAGATAAACTTTGGTGCACAATTTTGCAAGGTAAGAAGATTCTTCACTGGCTGTATCCCCGCCTCCTACCACAGCTACATCCATACCCTTAAAAAAGAAACCATCACAGACAGCACATGCAGAAACACCTTTACCATTTAGCCGCTGCTCTGATTCAATGCCCAGCCACTTTGCAGAAGCTCCGGTTGAAATGATCACAACATCGGCTGTGATAATGTGATCGTCATCTACAACAACTTTATGTGGTAATGACGAAAAATCAACAGATGTAGCCTTCCCGAAACGGGTATCAGTTCCGAATCTTTCTGCTTGTTTTTTAAAATCCTCCATCATCTGGGGGCCCAATACGCCATCAGGGTACCCTGGATAGTTCTCCACATCAGTGGTAATGGTTAATTGTCCGCCAGGTTCATCACCCTGGTAGAGAACCGGCTTTATACCTGCCCTGGCAGCATAGACTGCAGCAGTATAACCTGCCGGGCCTGAACCAAGGATCAATAATTTTACTTGTTCTGTACTCATGTTGATAATTTTGTATGTTGATAATTTGGCAATTTGGCAATATAGCTATCCTTATAAAGTCCCTGAAACGACAAACAAAGAAATAATATTAGTCAAACACCTTACATATTTTAGTTCATGGTTTTTAGTTATTAGTTTTAGTTTTTTTAGTTATTAGTTTTAGTTTATTGGTTTGTCCATCTTATGGTATAAAGCCCGGAACTGCCAACTAAAGAACTATAACCAGAAACTATCAAACCATAACCAATAACTAAAAACTAAAAACCATTTCCTATCCTCCGCCTTGAAGGGCTTCGGCTCCTCCCACAATTTCCAATATCTCTTTTGTAATGGCTGCCTGGCGGGTTCTGTTGTAGGTTAGCCGCAAGTCTCTTAAAATTTCTTCGGCATTATCCGTTGCCTGGTCCATAGCAGTCATCCTGGCGCCATGTTCAGCAGCATTTGATTCTAATAATGCTTTATAAAACCTGATCCTTAAGGAATATGGTATCAATGCATTCATAATCTGTTTCCTTGACGGTTCAAAAATATAATCCACCTCCGGATTTGTTTTATTCGCTTGACCACTTTCCTGCTTTCCATCCACTCCCTTAATTGTGTGAGGAAGGCTATTTTCAACGATCGGTAAAAATTGCTCAGTTCTTATTATTTGAGCGGCAACATTTTTAAACTCGTTATAAATAATGTCTACAATCTGAAAATCATCATTTAGAAAGCCGTTCAAAATATGATCGGTTGCTTTTTTTACCTCAATAAAATCCAAATTACTAAAAAGTTTCACATAATCTCCGACAATTTCAACCCTTTCCCTCGCTAACGCTCGGGACATGCTTTTAGAAAAATAATCCCATCCTTTTTTTCCAATGCACATTAATGTAATCTCACCCCTACCAGCCCCCCTTCCGTCCCCCCAAAGGGGGGAGACTTTGCCAACCCCTTTCCCTTCGGGAAGTGTGGCGGGAAAGTCCCCCCTTTGGGGGGATTTAGGGGGGCTGTTAGGGGGGCTGGTATATTTGTTTTGTATATGTGTGGCAACTGCTTTGTAGATATTACTATTAAATGCACCGCAGAGTCCTCTATCGGAAGTAACTACGATGATCAATATCTTTTTGACATCCCGCTTTAATTGAAATTCATTTATATGATCATCACTCTTACCCTGTGAAATGCTTCCTAAAATATCATTAAGCCTTTCGGCATAAGGTCTTATATGTAACATTTTATCCTGTGCCCTGCGCAGTTTAGAGGCAGCAACCATTTTCATTGCTTTGGTGATCTGTTGTGTTGAAACTACCGAAGCTATTCTGCTTTTTACTTCTTTTAGGTTAGGCATCTTTTAATTGAAAATTGAAGATTGGATATTAGTGTTAAATTGCATAAATAATCTATATAATTGAATTTAAGTAAAAAGTAAAAAGTAAAAAGTAAAAAATAAAAAGTAAAGTTTTTATTTCATTTGCTTGCGATTGAACCAAGTATTTTTTTTAACTGCTCTGACTCATCTACCAGGTAATGGCACTTTTGTATATCGCCTATTTAGTTGCTCTTTAAATATTCTTAACCAATAATTTGATTCTCTCATTAAAAATCTAATTACATCAACTGCAAACTTAAACAGTCTTTCACACAAATCTTTTTTCATAGTTTTTTACTTTTTTTTTACTTTTTACTTTTTACTTTTTACTTTTTACTTGGAATTTTTCAATATCTATCAACGAGTTCTATAGCTACTTTTTTAAGCACTTCAGTAGTATTATCATCTAACTTGCCGGACTGAAGAGCTTGCAGGATATCTACATGTTGAGCTGTTAAAATTTGCAGATATTGCTTCTCAAAATCTTTGACTTTATCAATAGGTACCATATCAATAAGGCCGTTTGTAGAACAATAAATAAGTGCGATCTGCTGTTCAACCGGCATAGGGGAATATTGGGCTTGTTTTAAGATCTCCTGGTTTCTCCTGCCTCTTTCAATGATGAGCTTTGTAGCAGCATCCAGGTCAGAGCCGAACTTTGCAAAAGCTTCCAATTCACGGAACTGAGCCTGGTCTAATTTTAGCGTTCCCGCTATTTTCTTCATTGATTTTATCTGGGCATTCCCCCCTACCCTTGAAACTGAGATACCTACATTAATAGCAGGGCGAATACCTGCATTAAAAAGGCTTGTTTCAAGAAAAATTTGTCCGTCAGTGATAGAGATCACATTTGTAGGAATATATGCTGAAACGTCACCGGCTTGTGTTTCAATAATTGGTAAAGCAGTAAGTGAACCTCCGCCTTTTACCATAGATTTAATAGATGAAGGGATATCGTTCATTTTCTGAGCTACTGCATCAGTAGTATTTACTTTTGCAGCTCTTTCCAGCAACCGGCTATGCAAATAGAAAATGTCACCTGGGTAAGCTTCACGTCCCGGGGGCCTTCTTAAAAGGAGTGAAACTTCCCGATAAGCTACTGCTTGTTTTGACAGATCATCATAAATTACCAATGCGGGCCTTCCTGTGTCTCTGTAATACTCGCCAATAGCAGCGCCTGCAAATGGTGCAAAGAACTGCATAGGTGACGGTTCAGAAGCAGGAGCAGAAACTATGACGGTATAATCCAATGCACCAGCCCGTTCAAGTGTTATTTCTACCTGGGCTACGGTGCTTGCTTTTTGTCCGATAGCCACATAGATGCAAAATACCGGTTCACCCTTTTTAAAAAACTCTTTTTGATTGATAATTGTATCAATAGCGATTGCTGTTTTCCCGGTTTGCCTGTCTCCAATGATGAGTTCACGCTGCCCCCTGCCTATAGGGATCATAGCATCAATCGCTTTAATACCTGTTTGAAGGGGTTCGTTAACCGGTTCTCTGTAGATCACACCCGGGGCTTTTCGTTCCAGGGGCATTTCATATAATTTTCCCTTGATAGGGCCTTTACCGTCAACGGGAACTCCTAAGGTATTGACCACTCTCCCCAACATCCCATCTCCAACCTTAATATTAGCAATCTCCCGGGTTCTTTTAACAGTATCGCCTTCTTTAATTCCACTCGATTCACCAAATAAAACAGCTCCCACATTGTCCTCCTCAATATTAAGGACTAAGGCTTTTAAACCTGTTTCAAATTCCAGAAGCTCGCCTGACTGTACCATGGTAAGTCCATAGATACGTGCCACACCGTCACCGACCTGAAGTACAGTGCCAACTTCTTCCAACTCTGCTTCGGTTTTGAAATCTGATAACTGCTCTCTTAAGATAGCAGAAACTTCATCTGGTCTTATGTCTACTTGCATAATGAATGAATAATAGAATAAATGAATGATAGCAAAATATTTAGTTTTTGGTTGTTAGTTTTTGGTTATGGTTTGATAGTTTATGGTTATAGTTTTTTAGTTTGTTGGTCGTGCCATGAGTCCGGCATTAGCAAACTATTGAACCAATGAACTAAAACTAATAACCAAATAACTAAAACTAATAACCAAAAACCATGAACTAAAATTTTGCTATCATTCATTTAGTTATTCTAAATTGCATTTTTAATTCATTTAACTTATTTTTAATCGAATTATCAATCTGCAAATCGTCAATTCTCAGAACAAAACCCCCGATCATATCTTCATCTACCTTTTCTTTTAGTTCCACATTTTTACCGGTAAGTTTTTTTGCTATATTTTCAAAAGATATTTTAAGATCATTGGTAAGATCAAAAGCAGTAGTGACATTTGCCGTTCCTATTCCTACTAGATTATTGTACCGGGTGTGAAATTCTGTAGATATGGCAAACAGAATATTTTCCCTGTTTTTCCTTGTAATAATATCAAAAATGGCGAATGTCAGCTTATTTACTTTATCTTTAAATATGGCTTTTAAAATAGCTAATTTTTTATCATGATTAATGATAGGATTTCTGAGCATGAGCAGCAAATTGCGATTTTCTTCACATGTCTTTGAAAAAAGAAGCATATCTTTATGTACGACATCCAATACTTGTTGTTCCTTAGCTAATTCCAGCAGAGACTTGGCATATCTTGTGGCTACCCTGAATTCGGACATAATGTGAATATTTGTATAACTAACCTAATGTGCCTATGAGCATTACTACACTATAACTAACTATGACTATGACTGATGACAATGACTATGACTAACAATGACAATAACAATAACAATGACTCACTATGATTTTGAATATGATGATAATAAATAATCACCAAACTTTCTGAGTCTTTTAGCAAGACTTTTAGCACGTAATAATACCTCACGATGTTCGTGATTATTTATATAACGATCGTCTAATGCACAATCCATAGCACCAACTACCTCATCCAAGGAAGTATGAGATCTATTAATATAAACTCTTGTGTCTTTATCTGTATTGCGGTTTGCACCTTCAGAAATTTGAAGAACTATAGAATTTAATGCACGTTTTGTTTGGTCCACTAAACGAAACTGTTCTTCCTTAGGATACTTTTTTAATAATGCATTAACAAATTTTCTAAATTCTCTGGCATCTTTATAAATATCCCAATTTCTAAATCTAAAGCCAAAGTCATCTTCATTATTATTCTCCATAATATATTTGGATAACACTCATT